>CACZPG010000133.1 GCA_902782965.1 uncultured Lachnospiraceae bacterium | reverse complement strand
AGAGCCTCATACATTCTCTTATGAGCAGCATCTCTTGCTGTATAAACAGTGCCTGTAAGATAGAGCATGTCTCCGGCACGAAGTTCTTTTATTACGTCTTCTGTTGTAGGGATTTCTAAATATCTTTCCATTTTTGTACTCTTATTTAATATGATTATTTAAATTATTATATGTTTGATGTTATTTAGCACATCGAGGAACCATCCGGCTTCGCCGTCTGTCGGCTCTTCGAGCCTTTATGTTCCACGATGATGAATATGTCGACTTAGACACTTTTTTGTTATTCATTTAGAAGCATGTCCTTCGGACATCTTATATCTGGAGTATAATGTTTTAGCAAGTAAACTTGCAAACATTATACTCCAGATATAACTGCTTCGCAGTATGCTTCTAAATGACTACTGTTTTGTGTCTATCAACATGACAACACATGTTTACAGCTACGGGTAGTCCGGCTATATGTGTTGGATAGGTCTCTATATTAACTGCCAGAGCAGTTGTATCTCCGCCAAGTCCTGCCGGTCCGATACCAAGGTTATTAATAGCTTCAAGAAGCTCTTTCTCCAGCTCAGCAATATGAGGAAGGTCATTATGGCTTCCCGGTTCTCTTGTAAGAGCTTTCTTGGCAAGCTTTGCAACTAATTCGAAATCTCCACCGATTCCTACTCCTATCACAAAAGGAGGACATGCATTAGGCCCTGCATTCTCTGCTGCTTCAATTACAACCTTCTTAACACCCTCTATACCATCTGCCGGTTTAAGCATTCTAAGAATACTCATATTCTCACTTCCGAAGCCTTTAGGTGTAACAGTAATCTTAAGCTCTTCGCCGGGAACAATATCATAATGAATAATTGCAGGTGTATTATCCCTGGTATTCTCTCTGATTAAAGGATCACTTACAACAGATTTACGCAGATATCCCTCTTCGTATCCCTGTCTGACTCCTTCATTGATTGCTTCTGTTATACTTCCTCCGGTGATATGAACATCCTGCCCTATTTCGACGAAGAATACCGCCATGCCTGTATCCTGGCATATTGGTATTCTGTCACTCTTTGCTATATCCATATTCTCTTCAAGCTGCGCAAGTATACTTTTTGCGAGAGGATTTGTTTCTTCTTCTTCAGCCTTGTAAATGCGTTGCTGCATTTCTGCAGACAGCTCAAGATTCGCATCGATGCACAGCTTTGCTACTGCACCGGTAATCTCAGATATATTTATTTCTCTCATTCTGCCCTCTTATTTCCTAATCGTTTTAATTCATACACTAATGTTATGATTTAGGTGTCAAAATTATCTTTTGACACCATGTGACATACGAATTGCAAATCAGTTACTTCAGGAAATCATCCCTATCCATCATTCCATGTCTTCTATATAATCTGTAATTATTTATCCTTACAGCTACATAGAATACAAAAAGAATAACAACAATAACTGCCAGCCAGTAAATTATAGCTATAAGCAGATTTTCCAGAGCTCCTGTATTAGAGAGCGAATCAATATTGTCTCTTAATTCTTCCATGATTATTCCTTACTGTTATCCTTAGTATTTTCTTCAGAATTCTCTTCGGATTCTGTATCATTTACCTCTTCTTCAGCTTCAGATGTTTTCTCCTTTAATTCCGGAGCTACCTCCCCTTCAGAATCCTCTGAGATAACACCTTCAGTCTGACGTACCTTTGCTATCTTCGCAACTATTACGCCTTCTTTAAGATTTATAAGCTTAACTCCTGATGTAATCCTGCTGTAGGTTGATATTTCATCACATCTTAGCTGGATGATAATACCTTCATTGGTTATAAGCATAACCTCATGGTCATCGTTAACAGCCTTTACGCCGGCAACTCTTCCTGTCTTTTCTGTAATCTTATAACACTTAAGTCCTTTTCCGCCTCGTCT
Organism: uncultured Lachnospiraceae bacterium; assembly: GCA_902782965.1. Classification (GTDB taxonomy): domain Bacteria; phylum Bacillota; class Clostridia; order Lachnospirales; family Lachnospiraceae; genus Eubacterium_Q. The sequence continues at coordinate 1,974 of CACZPG010000133.1, read as the reverse complement.
CTGGGTATGGAATTCATCAATATCTGTTCTCTTACCCATACCATTCTCGGTAACGATAAGCAGCTGACTTCCCTGGGTATTCATCTGCATTCCGACTATTTCATCACCCTGCTCCAGATTCATACCGATAACACCCATGGAATTACGTCCTGTGCTTCGGATATCCTTATCCTTAAATCTGATACACATACCGTTTCTTGTAACCATGAATATATCTCTGGTATTATCTGTTGTCTTAACCTCGATCAGCTCATCATCTTCTCTTAGATTAATTCCTATGATACCGTTTTTACGGATATTTCTATAATCCATCTGAGGAGTCTTCTTGATAAGACCGGATTTAGTAACCATGATGAAATATTTATTCTCACTGAAATCTCTTATAGGAACTACAGCTGATACATGCTCTCCAGCTTCAAGCTGAAGGAGATTTACCATTGCCACTCCACGGGCTGTTCTGCCTGCTTCAGGAATCTGATAAGTTTTCAGCTTGAATACTCGTCCTTTATTTGTAAAGAACAGAATATTATTCAATGCTGTAGTCATGAGAAGATCTTCGATGAAATCATCCTCGATAGTCTGAATACCACGGATACCTTTTCCTCCTCTGTTCTGAGCATGGAAATTATCCACAGACATTCTCTTGATATATCCGAAATTAGTCATGGTAAGAACAGCCGGTTCATCATCTATCAGATCTTCATCTGTAAAGTCATCTACCGCCTGACCTATTCTTGTTCTTCTATCGTCTCCATATTTATCTGCTATCAGCTGCATTTCATCTCTGATAACCGACAGAAGCATTTTCTCATCAGCAAGGATACTCTTCAGATAAGCAATTCTTTCCTGAAGTTCCTTAAACTCTGCCTCCAGCTTATCTCTTTCCAGACCTGTAAGAGCACGAAGTCTCATATCTACTATAGCCTGAGCCTGAGCATCTGAAAGATTAAATACTTCTATGAGTTTTGCTTTTGCTTCATTTACATTTGCTGCTGCTCTGATAATTCTGATAACTTCATCAATATTATCTATAGCTATGAGAAGACCTTCTACAATATGAGCTCTCTTCTCTGCAGCGTTAAGCTCGAATTTAGTTCTTCTTGTAACTACATCCTTCTGATGACGGATATAGTATTTCAGCATATCCGGAAGAGACAGTACTCTTGGCTGATTATCAACAAGAGCAAGCATATTAACGCCAAATGTATCCTCCAGCTGAGTATGCTTGTAGAGATTATTAAGAAGAAGATTTGCATTTACATCATGACGAAGTTCAATTACAATTCTCATTCCTTCTCTGGAGGATTCATCTCTGAGATCTGTAATTCCATCAACTTTTTTAGCTTTAACAAGATCTGCTATCTTCTGAATAAGAAGTGCTTTATTAACCATATAAGGAAGTTCGGTAATTACTATCCTCTGCTTACCCTTAGCCATAGGTTCGATTTCAGAAATAGCTCTGACTCTTATCTTACCTCTTCCTGTTCTGTAAGCTTCCTCGATTCCCTTTCTTCCGAGAATCTCAGCACCTGTTGGAAAATCAGGTCCCTTTACTATATCCATTATCTCTTCGATAGTGGTTTCTTTATCATCAATCTTATTATTAATAATTGTAACTGCTGCTTCGGTAACCTCTCTGAGATTATGAGGCGGTATATTTGTTGCCATACCTACAGCAATTCCTGAAGTACCATTTACCAGAAGATTAGGATAACGTGATGGAAGAACTACAGGTTCTTTCTCTGTTTCATCGAAGTTAGGAATGAAATTTACAGTATCTTTGTTGATATCTGCAAGCATTTCCATGGAAATCTTAGTGAGACGGGCCTCAGTATATCGCATAGCGGCTGCGCCATCTCCATCCATGGAACCGAAATTTCCATGTCCGTCTACAAGCGGATAACGTGTATTCCATTCCTGAGCAAGTTTTACAAGAGCATCATAAATAGAACTGTCACCGTGTGGATGATATTT
>CACZPG010000132.1 GCA_902782965.1 uncultured Lachnospiraceae bacterium | reverse complement strand
GAAATCTACAGGAAAACTATTATATGGATGTAAGAACACAATTATTCCCAATGATGTGACGGCTATAGGTGATAATGCTTTTAGTGGATGTAGTGGGTTGGAAAGCATAAGTATTCCTGAAGGAGTGACTGCTATAGGGGATTATTCGTTTTCAAGTTGTATTAATTTGGATGGTTTAGTATTTCCAGAGAGTTTAACGAGTATAGGGGATATGGCGTTTACCGGTTGTGAAAATATAAAGAGCATTTCTATTCCGAAAAATGTAGCAATTATAGGTTATTATTCTTTTGATGGTTGTAATAGTCTTAAAACGGTATATGTAGATAGGGATTCATATGCAGAAGAATGGTTTAGATATGATAGAAATGGGAAGTATATTCCCTCTGATATAGAGATAAAATATTTAACTCCAGATCCGATACCAACCCCGAGTCCTACAACTCGACCGGCTCCAGTTGTGACACCTTCTGAAGTAGTTACACCAACTCCGAGTCCTACATCGAGTCCTGATGTGAATAAGAATAAGACGACATTTAGTATTAAAGACAAGGCAGTAGTTAAGGTTTCTGCTAAGATAAAGATAAAGAATAAGAATATAATCAGGAAAGTCACACTGAATGGAAAAACATTAAAAATCAAAAAGAATAAGTCATCTATTACAATTAAACTTAAAACATATAAGAAATACCTTAAGAAGAAAGGAAAATGGAATAAACTTAAGGTAACGGATTCTAAGGGAAAATCAAAGACATTAAAGTTTAAAATTAAATAAGCAGCTTGCGCAGATGACCCAGTACATCTGTCTCATATACTTCTTCGAGAAGTTTACTATCAAGGACCTCGTTCGCAGGTCCTTTTTTGATGATATTTCCATCCTTCATAAGCATTAGTTCATCCGACAGATAAGCAGCAGTGCCGATATCATGAAATACTGAAATGATTGTGTTCTTATAGGCTGTGCCATCTACAGTGGTGCTTCCCTGAATCCAGTCCTTCAGGTGCTCTGTCAGTTCGCTCTGATATTTAATATCCAGATGATTAGTAGGCTCATCCAGCAGTATAACAGGAGTCTCCTGGACAAATGTTCTCGCCAGCAGAACGCGTTCAAGCTGTCCTCCGGATAACTTGCTGATGGATTTGTCTCTGATATCCTGAAGTCCCATTCGCTCAATGTATTTATCAACGGTATCCTTGTCCTCGCCGGATACACCTCCCAGCATATCTCTGAGTGAATGTCCCATATGACTGTAACGTCCCATGAGAATTGTCTCATAAACATTATATGAGAAATATGTGGTTGAGAACTGAGGCGTCATCGCAATGTATCTTGCAAGAAGTTTACGAGGAGTAGTGCTGATCTCCATGGAAGCGAGATTATTTGATTGGTCGCCTGGGCATATCTGTACGCTTCCTTCATACGGAAGAGTACCGGACAGCACACGAAGAAGAGTGGTCTTTCCGGAACCGTTAGGCCCCAGTATTCCTGTAATACCACCTTCATTAAATGATACGGAAATATCTTTGATTATGCTGTTGTTCTTCTCGTATCCCGCGGATACATTGGATAATTGTATTTTCATAATGCTTGATTCTCATTTGAGGATTCTTAATCTCTAATCTCAGATTATTAGTTCCTCTTCCTGAAATATATCACCATGAAGAATGGGGCGCCGAGCAGTGCAGTGACTGCGCCGACGGGGATTTCTCTCGGTGACAGGATAGTACGGGATATCAGGTCTGCAACCGACATGAAGGCTCCACCGTAGAGGAAGCTCATGGGGATTACAGCTCTGTGTCTGGCTCCGAATATCCTTCTTACTACGTGAGGGGCTACAAGATCTATGAAACCGATAGTTCCAGTAAATGCTACGGATACACCGGTCAGAAGAGCGGTGAGAACTATCAGGAGTATTTTCTTATTTTTGGTATCAACTCCCATGGTCATGGCCTGTTCATCTCCGAAGGTCATGATGTCCAGCTCCCTGGAAAAGAGCCATATAAGAATTGTGATGACCAGACATGCCGGGGTGATTATATAAACGTGAGTCCAGTTCTTGGCAGAGAAGGATCCCATCATCCAGAAATAAATCTGCTGTGAGTTGTCGGGATAAAGTGATGCCAGAAGTGTGAGCATGGCACTTACGAACAGAGAAATGACCATACCAATCAGGATGATGGTATAGCTGTGTATGTTTCGGTCAATCTTATGGGATAGAATTATTACGAATATAACTGTGAGTAGAGCGAAGGTGAAGCCGAAGATGGGGAGCAGGAAGCTCCTTAAGACAAATGTCTTCACTCCGATGATGATTATTATTGCCGCTCCCAATGCCGAACCGGAGGATACTCCCATGGTGTAAGAGGAAGCGAGAGGATTCTGGAGCAGTGACTGCATTACGGCACCGCTTACTGCCAGAGCTCCTCCAACCATAAATGCCACCAGAGCACGGGGAACTCTGATATTCCAGAATATAGATACAGACATAGGCGCGACGCTGTCAGGGATCGTGGCACCGAATAATTTGTGAATAGTTATATAATATGAATCAGGGAGCGTGATTAACACACTCCCTATATTGATGCATATGATTAATGCGAATATACATATTATGGTTGATATTATGTACTTCTTCATATCGTAATTTTCGTAAATTTCTTTAAAATATCTAAATCTGTAAATTTAAATCTACAAATCTGAAATTTTTTTCTAAAGTTGCATTTCTGAAAATTCTCTTAAGAAATTGATTTCTAGAGAGATATTTCTATCACATCTTCAGTATAACATGAATTGGATAATTTTACTTAAAACTATCCGGATATACCTGCTTAGCCATTTCTAACATAGCATCAACTACGTGATTGTTTGGCTGATTACTTGCGTCGGCATCAATGTAGTATACAGCGCCGTTCTTGATTGCAGTTACATTTTCCCATCCTGCTGCAGACTTGATAGCTCCGACAGCATCATCAACATAGTTTACATTTGTGATGATTACGTCAGGATTCATGGCGATAGCTTCTTCCTCGGAAATGCTGATCCAGCCTTCCTGGTCGCCGGTTACATTCTCTGCACCGATGGTTGTGATCATTTCATCAAGATATGTGCCTTTACCAAATGTGTAGATTGAAGGATAATCAGCGCTTGGAAGAGAAATCTCGAAGAGGATTTTCTTCTTATCGGTTATACTCTCAGCTGTAGCCTTAACCTCATCAATCTTGGAACTGAATTCGTCAATGATTTCCTGAGCTTTAGCTTCCTCGCCTACAGCTGAACCGATGAATTCAAGGTCTGCCTTTATATCATCGAAGGAACTGCTGGAAGGAATATCTGCAACACAGATTCCTGCATCACGTGCAGCCTTATATGCATCCTCGCCACCTACGTTGCTCATACCTGAAGTGAAAATGATGTCAGGCTCAAGTGCAACGAGTGCTTCGTTATCAGGAGCCATCATATCGAACTGCTCAACTGCGTCTGAAAGAGAAGCGGTGTAAGCATAGGAATTAGTATCTATAGCGATTATCTTGTCTGCAAGACCGAGATCAATAAGAAATCTTGTAGTAGATGGAGCCATAGAAATGATCTTATCAACATTTTCAGGAATAACAATGCTATTTCCGGCACGGTCTGTAGTTTCTGTGCCGTTTACTGGGGAAGCTTCGTCCTGAGTTGCTTCTTCAACAGCTTCTTCGGTTGCTGTTTCAGAGACTTCTTCAGTGGTAATAGTCTCTGAGAGTTCTTCTGCGGTCTCATTTTTCTGACCGCATGCTGACAGCATTGACAGAGACATAATGGATATCAATGCTGTGGCGATAATACGTTTCTTCATAATTTTCTCCTTATTAATGATTTTTGACGCCAAAAACATTGTAATGATTTTGACACTCAATCCATTGTAATGATTTTGACACTCAAACCATTATTTGATAAAGTATTTATGGTGTTTTTTTACGCGGATTATAGTATCATATATGCAATATGCTGTCAAAAAAACACCTATAGATAATAGCTATAACTGCTTATAGTTTTTGACAATATGTGTATACGTTTTGTATATGTGTTTTGTATATGCGTTTTGTTTGGTTATAGATTATTTTAGATGGTAGTCGGGTATAGCGGGCTTTTCCTCTAATAATCTAATTATGTAAGAACGGAAT
>CACZPG010000131.1 GCA_902782965.1 uncultured Lachnospiraceae bacterium | reverse complement strand
TGTCTTTCCGTCCTTGATACGAATAAGAAATGACCACCCTTTCTCCTGTATATGTGCCATGTTGTTGTATGATTCATAACCTCTGTCTGCTATAACAAGAGCCTTGGGGATATTTGAATGATCGACCATTGCCTGCAGTGCAGCATGTTCGTTCCAATCCAAACGTCCTTGTATTATTGTGTCAACGTAAATATGTTGTTCAAGGCTGTACAGCGCATTTAAATGAAGAAGATTATATGGTTTCTGACCATTAGAGCCTTGGAAGTATGATGTTTCATCCTGTGGATTTGTTGGTATCTGAATGTCAGAACCATCAACTGCCAAGATTTCCATTTCATCCGGCGACGTCTTTAGTATTTTTTTGGCAAATCCATCAAATACAGCCTTAAATGCCTCAGGCTTGATTTTTGCCCGTTTTTGCACAAATGCCGAAGCTGAAGGCATCTCAGAAGAAGCCTTAAAGAAGTCAATCATCTCATTTGTAAGGCTTTTACTCCCCATTCCAATGATGTTTTTTAACATGCACTCAAATGAGAGCTTTCGTTTACGCGAGAAATCTCGCTGAGAATTGTAGCAGTATTCTTCAGATTTAACTGCCACAGCATGAATCTCAGATAACAATACATCTTTAATGTGTTTCGGTTTCATGTATTACCTCCTTGTAATCAGTTTTTTTCTAATTACAAGGGCCGCTTTCGCTACCTCTTAAATATAATCAGTAGCGAAAGCGGCCGCACATTTGGGGATGTTTGTCAAGTGTATTTATAAAAAAAGAGCCCCATATCACTTATGATATAGAACTCTTATTTCTGTCATCTTAACTTAATGACATTGGGCTGTCCCTGAGACCTTTTTTAAAAGTATATATAATATACCTTACTCCGTCGCTTTCTTCATGTCATTTGCAACACTCTCATCAAGTCCGACTGCTGTGTGGCTCTTTCCATCCTGATCAACAACGAAACCTGACATAGCTGTTTCATCATCGAAGTGATAACCAAATGTCTTGCCCTCTACAGTTATCTTGATGTACTCACTTCCATCCTCGAGCTTTGCTTCCTCTGTTGTAAATTCTCCATAGTAGTAATGCTCACCTTCCTGGATGACTACGACCGGTGTACCTGCAGACTTGAAAAGTGCGAGGTTGATATCACTCTCACCATCATTTGCATAGAGACCACCCATATATACTACCTGGTTATTCTCATCTTCAGAACTGTTAGCTGAAAGTGCAATTGGATCACTTCCATAATCCTTAAACTGTGTAGCAGGAACTGTATGTGTCTTTACATAACCGTCTACAGCATCCTTTCTTGCTTCAAGCTTAGCATCACCATCACTGTAAGCTTCCATGAACTTATCATATTTATCACCGAAGATTTCCTTAGCGCTGCTATCGAAATCGCTTCCATCAGCTACAACATCAAAACCGGTTACTTCATATCCGCAGCCTGCTTCAGTTGTCTTAACATGCATGCAGCCCGGATAAGAACCACCTGCCTGGCTCTCCATTGTATCGCCTACAAGATCATATGTATCATATAAGAACTCCCCCCATACCTTAATATCTTCAGGATCCGAATCATCACGTGCTACTTCTATTATAGTAGGAATTCCGACATCACTTGCATCATACCCCTTAGCAAGTTCATCACAGATGAAGAAGTCTATAGCATATATAACATTATCATCACCGGTGTAAGTATATTCGCCATACTCCCACACACCGTCTGTACCTGATGCTGTTTCCTCTGTTACTTCTTCAGTAACCTCTTCTGTCTCAGCTTCAGTTTCTTCCTCGGTTTCCTCTACCGCTTCAGTAACTATTTCCTCCGTTGCAACATCTGCTGTGTCTGCAGAAGCTCCACATGCTGTCATCAGTGACATTGCCATAATAATTGATACTGCTAAAACTACTTTTCTTCTCATTTCATTTTTTCCTCTTTTCTTTTTTTCATTTTTCTTTTTTTCATTTCGCAGGCTCGACTATACTCCTTTAAGTGCAACAAAAGAGCAACACAAAAATATATTTTTTTCAAAAATTTTTTATTTCAAAATTTACTTTTCATTTGTTGCTGTTTTGTTATGCTTTATGTACTATACTGATACGTAGTCGAATAAAAATTAGATTTGCGACCATAGAATTCATAAATTCTTAGATCACGTCACATATATAAATGGAGGAAATGGCTATGCCAGCAAAACTTAGAGAAACATATAGTGCTCAGGAATTGAGGAAAATGGGTATGATAGGCGACTTTGTAATAGAAAACTTTCTGAAGGATACTCTCAGTGAGCAGGAACAGCTTCGTCTTAAACTCAGACTGAATACATTTCACTTTTTAAGTAACTATCCGGATATGACTGCTTACTACAAAGAAAAGTATCCTGAAATGATAGCTCTGCTTAAAAATGATCCTCATAAATTATTAGAGCATTACAACCAAAAAGAAATAACTCATCCCAACAGAATTCTAAATGATGGCGGCAATACCATAAACAGCTACTTTGATAATGATGCTTTCGAACAGCCAATCGCCGATATGGTTGAAGCAGTAGGAGATCTTTCCAAGCATATGGACGAATATCTGAAGAAGGAAAAGCTGACTGAAGCACAGCTCGGATATTTTATGTCATTTAAATCCGCCGTAGATGCTTTAAAAACAGGTGGCAGCTTTAAGAATCAGATGCTGGACAATAACATTCTGCTTAATAACATTAGCGAAGGCCTCGCTGATTTCACTCTGAACAAGGGAACCCTGGAGCCTTTCTATAATAAGAAGACCAAGGAACTTTCTTTTAATGAGGTCGACAATGCCGAACTTAACTGGAAAGAAGCTGTTGATTCCTTAAAAGGTTCTCCTCTTCAGGAGTCTTACAAAAAAGCTTATAATGTTGCATCAAAATGGGAAACCCTAAAGAAGGGAGGAGACGCATACCGCGACGAACTTGTAACGTTATATGATGACTTCGCTCGTGGAGCAAGGAAACGTTTCTCCATGTCCCAGGCAGCGTTTGATATGGTTCATGAGAAAGGATATCTACAGAACGACTACTCTGCATTCATATCAGGATCCCGAACACCTTACTGTTTACAGTTTGAAGCTGAAGCCAGGAGTCAGCTTCTTAAAGCAGGTTTTCCTGTGTCTGATATATCTGTTCTTTCGCAGGTTTATATGAGCTTTAAATCTAGAGAAAAAGGCGCCGGACTGGGCAAACCCGACGATGAAACCATTCGCAGTAATAATGAAGCCTGGGAACAGCTTATAGCGCCGGGTGCTATAACTGCTGATGAAAGAGTCTCTCGCATCAAAACACTGGCAAATTATGTGTTACAAAATGATAATCCATCTCTTGCTGCTCACGTAATGGGCAGATCAAAGGCGAAGCTTAATTCGTTTGAACAAAGAGCTCTTTCGGGAAATGTAAAGAATTTCTATGATGCCCTTTGTGACAAAAATGTAGATCCTGACATGATGAAATCTTCTGATGAATTCAAGGCTATGAAGGAGACACTTAAAAAGTTCAGCGAAGTGGACAGAGACCGGAATCCGGCTAAGTACGAATTTCTGAAAGAGAAGGCAATTAAGGATACAGAGAAATATCTGAAATATAAACAGAATCAGATGCGTGAACCCGGTAAGAAACATAAGCGTTCTGATACCGAAGCACTCAGAGTAAATACTGCAGTTTCTATTCTTGATGGACTTAAGAGAATTGATAAACAGGATACCTATGAAAGGAACCTGAATGATAACAGAACAAGAATAACGGATGAGGTTATATTTGGCGATGCAAAGAAACTTAAGGATGCCATTGATTTAGTGGATACCGGACGCACCGTACTGATTAACCGCATCAATTATATCAAGCAATCTCTTCAGGGTTCTCAGGCAGACCCGAATGCCATATGGGAAGACGGGCTTAAGAAAGAAGGTTCCAAGTATTATCAGAATATGGCCAAGTCCGTTAAAAAATGCTATGAACTTCTTAACGATCCTGAAAGCAGTCATGCTGAGATAACAGCTTCTCTTGAGGAACTTGATAAAGCAGCCAAGGCCTATAAGAAGGATAAAGAAGGTGTATTTACCAGCCCACCAACAGAGGGAGATGCGGGCAACAGATATAAAGCAGCTAAATACATGGCAGAAAATATATCTTCCATGATAACTGCTTATAACAACATGCTGCAGGGTCTTGATGGTTATAAGACTGATAAGAATATTCCTTATAAAGAACTACCTATAAGTGAGCTTAAAAATCACGCTAATACATTACAATCCATATATCATCAGGCATTCCAAAATCAAAATGCCGCAGTAAATTTAAAGGATCAGGCAACGGATTATTTCAATATTGCCCTGAAGCAGGTTGAGATACGTAATAAGATTATAGAATTTAACCCATTTATGGGCAAGAATTATAGTCCTGACAAGAATATTGATTACTATATCAATCTGAAGCCGGGAATGAGCACTTCGGAACTGGCTAACGCTTATATGACCAAGAAATTTCTTGATGATATGTATAAGCCCGGAGTAACTATGGACGAGCTGAATGAAATAGCCGAAAATGTAGATATAGGATTTATTAACCAGATGGCAGGTAAGCTCGCTAAGAGTCCCGCATTCAAAAAGACAGTGAC
>CACZPG010000130.1 GCA_902782965.1 uncultured Lachnospiraceae bacterium | reverse complement strand
TTCCTCTTTGAGGAACTGGTTAAACGTGATTTTAAGAAAAAATATAAGAGAACAGTTCTGGGTATGTTCTGGAGTATGCTTAGTCCATTGCTTAACCTTCTGGTTATGGCACTTGTCTTTACCCAGTTCTTCGGGCGGAATTCTCCGCATTATATCATTTATCTTTTCAGTGGAAATATTGTGATGGCATTTTACAAGGAGTCTACCAAGGGAGGTATGACTTCGCTTACCGGAAATGCCAGCATTTTTACGAAGATAAATGTTCCGAAGTATCTTTTCCTTTTCTCAAAAAATGTCTCAGCTCTTATTAATTTCGGACTTACTATCTGTATATATTTTATTTTTGTTATAGGCGACCACGTGCCTCTGCATTGGAGATTCTTCTGCCTGATAATACCGATAGTATGTCTTGTTGTTATGAATATCGGAATCGGAATGATACTTTCGGCGATGTATGTTTTCTTCAGGGATACAGAGTATCTGTATGACGTATTCCTTACGCTGCTTACATATTTGTCAGCTATTTTCTATCACGTTGATAAATTTGATATCAGGGTACAGAGACTGTTTCTTCTGAATCCGGTATATGTATATATTAAGTATTTCAGAACAATAGTTATTGATGGTAACATTCCAAGCCTTGCCTACCACGGACTTTGCTTCTTCTACGCAGCACTGTTCCTGGGAATTGGCTGCCTGATGTACAAGCATTTTAATAAGAGATTCTTATATTATTTGTAATTTGTATCATGTGAGGACGAAATATGTATCCGGTTGAAGTAAATGATGTTTCAATTAGTTATATGACTGGCGATTTCAAAGACATAGGTGTCAAGGAATTCGTTGTCAGAAAGCTCACAGGAAATTATGAGGTTCAGAAGTTCTGGGCTGATAAGCATGTGGACTTTAAGCTTGAAAAGGGTGATATGCTGGGAATTGTCGGTACCAATGGGGCAGGGAAGTCCACCCTGCTTAAAGCTATTACAGGAATAATGGTACCTACTGAGGGCTCAGTGAAGACCAGAGGAAAGATTGCAGCTCTTCTGGAGCTGGCTTCCGGCTTTGATGGTGATCTTACCGTCAAAGAGAATGCATATCTGAGAGGGGCTCTTCTCGGATATACAAGAGAATTCATGGACGAGAAATATAATGAGATAATAGAATTTGCTGAACTGGAGGAATTCCAGGACAGAATGTTCAAGCAGCTTTCCAGCGGAATGAAATCAAGACTTGGTTTCTCTATAGCCTGTCTTGTAAATCCGGATATTATAATTCTGGATGAGGTTCTCAGTGTAGGTGATGGAGCCTTCAGAAAGAAGAGCCGTGACAGGATGAAGGAAATCCTGAGTAATGGTGTTACCGGAATGCTGGTATCTCATTCAGTAAGTCAGGTCAGAGAGCTGTGTAATAAAGTGCTCTGGCTGGATCATGGTCGACAGATTGCCTTCGGGGATGCAAGGGTTCTTTGCGATGCTTATGAGGTTTTCCTTGCTAAGCCGAAGAAGAAGAGAGTTCCACCTGAAAGCATGGATGAGATATTGGAGGATTCAAGAAGATTCAACCTTTATATCAAGATGTCACAGCAGGAAAGAGTCGACAATCATACTGACGTATCCCTTATGGATGAAAGCGTAATGGATCGCCAGAAGAGATGGATGAGAAAAATTAATGCCATGACAGATGAAGAACGTGAAGAATTATACGATCAGTATGAAATAAGCGTTACGGATATCTAATGGTTTATAACACTAAAATATAAGAAGAGAGGTAACTTAAATGAAAAAAAGACTAAAGGGGTTATTTGCTTTAGTTCTTGCAGTTTTTATGGTTTTAGCCAATGCTAAGGTTGTAACTTTTGCAGAAGGTGAAACAGAGTCAACTACTATTTATTCCACGCTCCAGGGCCCCACAATGGAAGCGGGAAAACAGTTTACGTTTATCGGAATGCCTTATAACGGTAAATATAGTCCGATAACTTCATTCAAGGGATATAAACTTGTACCCCGTACTATTCAGAATTTTGCATATACTCCGGATGGAAAATATGTATTTACAACTTCTGAAGCTGACAGTAATAATCAGAGACATTCACTGCTCACAAGATGTTCTAATCCGGCAACAAAAGGACCTATAGCCGAAAGCTTTTTCATAGATACAATTGTTCTGGAAAAGTATGGACACGGTGAAACCATCGAGATCACTCAGCCGGATCTTTCAAGAGAGCTTTATCATATATGGGTAGCAACAAAGCCTACCGGTGGATTCTATGGTCTTCAGATTGCAAGACTTACATATGAAGTTATTGATGGTCATGGAACTATTACTAATATTGCTAAGCTGTCCAATTTCCGAAAGACTAATGTCAAGAAAGGTAAGGCATGTTATTTCGATAAAGGTGCAACTAAGAAGCTGATGCCTGAGAGAGTTAATGTATCTATTGATGCGGCAAATAATCAGATAGCTTTCAGAGTTGAATTCAATTGTGATACCTCCAATTATCTGATATATGATTTCGCTAAGATTAATGCAGCTCT
>CACZPG010000129.1 GCA_902782965.1 uncultured Lachnospiraceae bacterium | reverse complement strand
GTTACTCTTAATAAGTTTAGTCATTTTTACTCCTTTTCATTTATCCTTACACCGTATCCCAGAGCTCTACCAGTCCAGCCCATAACCTGATGCTCTTCGAGCATCCTGCTTATGGGCTTTGTAATTCCGGCAACGATTTCTTCGAAATCGTTACCCCTACCATCCCATTTCCTCTAGGAAGTGGCGGATTTTCTCATGGCGCTGTTTATCACCGCTTACGTATTTTCCCAGTTCGAGTTCTCCCATTATCCCTCCATCATGAAGATAGATGATTCTATTAGCGCGACGAGCAGACTTGATGTCATGGGTGACCATAAGAACTGTCTGTCCACTTTCGTTGATATCCGTCAGTACATCCAGAACTGCCTTCACACCGGCTGAATTGAGAGCCCCTGTGGGCTCATCAGCAAATACAACATCCGGATCATTTATCAGTGCTCTTACAAAAGCTCCCCTCTGAGCTTCACCTCCGGAAAGCTGTGAAGGAAATTTCTTTGCCAGTTCCTCACTTATACCGACTCTTTCGAACAGCTTAAGAGCCTTCTCCTTCAGATCCTTCTGTTTCTGTCCTATAAGCATTCCGGTTGAAATAGCATTATCCATAACACTCATACTGTCTACCAGGTGTATCTGCTGGAAGATGAAGCCGCAATGCTTTCTTCTGAAAACTGCAAGCTTATCATCACTCATATTTGTTATCTCTTCACCGGCATAATTGATACTGCCCAGAGTTGGCTTATCCATTCCTGATAAAGCATAAAGAAGTGTAGACTTACCCGCTCCTGAAGAGCCCATAATAACAGTGAAATCACCTTTATAGATTTCCATATCCAGATTCTTTATAACGTGCTGTTGTTTTCCACCCACAGAAAAACTCTTTGATAGTTTTTCTGTTTTAATGATTACTTCGTTCATACACTTCATCTCCTATTATAGAAAAAATGGACCATACCACTTTGTATGGTCCAAGTATATAATGACTTATATTTTAAATCTTTGTCTATTCTTTAATTATTCTTTAAACGATTATCCACATATTAGATTAATAGTTCAGGCTACCCTTATCCTGAGTGTTATGGTAAGACCTTCGCCATTGTTTCTGCATGTAAGGGCACCACCCATTTTCTCCATCAGATAGTTTGAGATATAGAGTCCAAGCCCGGATCCATCCTTTCCCTGAGAATTTGATCCCCGCTTAAACTTCTCGGTTATCATCTCTATCTCACTCTCGGGAACACCTCCACCCTTATCACTAATTTCAATAATATAAAACTCAGTTACTTTATCAGAGTCCGAAACCTTTTCAAAGGAACTGCTTATATCAATCTCTGTTCCTGCATACTTGTAGGAATTTGATATAATATTTGTAATCACCTGATTCAGACGAAGCTTATCACCAAGAACTACCACGTCCTTTATACTGACATTTTCAGCACGCTTCAGATAATCCGCTTCGCCTATCATCCTGCGTATGTCATCAGAGGAGAGTTCTTCCACATTTACCTCCAGCTGCTCCAGTTCCTCCAGAGTAGCATGGAAAAGATTAGATATCAGATTATCTATCTGATCTGCCTTACCATTTATAGCTGCAATGGTTGCCTTTTCTTCCTCATCCTTTACAGTAAGGCTCATAACATCAGCCATAGCCTTTATGGATGCCACCGGAGTTTTAATATCATGTGAAAGCTCTGCCACCAGTTCCTTTCGACTTCTCACAGCTGCTTCCTCCCGTTCCCGGGAAGCCTTCAGTTCTTCTCGCATTATATCGAAGGCCTCGGTGAACTCTCCGAATATATGTTCCCTATCCATTTCAAGAGGTGTATCCAGATCCCCTGATGCAATTCTCACAGCGAATTTCTTCAGATTAGAAAATGGAGCTATAACCCTCTGTCTGATATAGACAGAATACAGTACAAGTACTACCAGCATGACCATCAGCATGAGAGCAACAAGCATTGCATACCTTCTGTTTCTTTCCTGTTTAAGTTCAGCCGAAGGATTATGTACTATAAGCTTGCCAACAACCTTTCCCTCCACCTCTATATCACGTATTACATCGTAGTGAGTCGTTGCAGAAGAAACCGATGTTGACACATCATCTCTTGTTTTAAGAAGAACCTTCATATCCGTATTTATCACCGAATAATCTATTCCATTATATTTGTCAGTCTTCTCTTTATTTTTTGTGCTGATTTCATCCCAGTTTTTTTCTACACTAATAAGAAGACGGTTGATTTCTGTGGTTTTTGCAACCAGGTCACCTGAACCGTCTCCCTGCGCGATCTTAATACAGATAACTGCACCAAGAATAATAAATATTAAAATGTATATAATAAGATAACGCAGCTTCATTTCTTTTCCTTATTTGGTAAAGATAAAACCAACTCCCCAGACAGTTTTTATATGTTCGGGATTTCCGGGATCATCCTCTATCTTCTCTCTGAGATGACGAATATGTACGTTTAAGGTTACATCACCTACGAACTGTGTGTCCCAGATTTTCTCGAAGAATTCATCCTTGGGAATAACCCTGTCAGGATTATTCAGCATATATACCAGGAGCTTATATTCCATAGCCTTGAGAGGCTGATCCACTCCATTTCTCTCAACTGTTGCCGCTCTGAGATTTACCGTTGCATTTCCTATATGAACCAGTCCGCTATCTGCAGCCGAATCATTGGAGGAAACCTTACTCTCATTTGTTTTAGCCAGACTGTCCTCGTAACGCTTTAACTCTGCCTTAACCTTGGCCAGAAGAACTCCAAGGGAATAGGGCTTACAAATGTAATCGTCACCACCAATACTAAGAGCAAGAAGCATGTCATCCTCAGCCGACCTGGCACTTATGAAGAATATAGGAATATTCATAGTCTTTCGAATGGTCTGACATAATTCAAACCCTGAGTCCTCTCCAAGATTAATATCCAGAAGTACAAGAGAACAGGTATTCTCCTTAAAGAACTCCAGAGCAGACCCGGCATCTAACACATAGGTCGCACTGATTCCTGACATATTAAAGTATTTCGCAGTGTATTCCGATAACTCCTGCTCATCATCTACAACCAAAACTTTGTAATCCATATATTCCCCTAATCCGTGCATGCAGCACAGTTCTTTCTCTGATTCTTTCTGTGAGTTCTTTCCATAAATTCTATTATAAGTCCTATCTGTGAGTTCTTTACCAAATATTTCTTCTATATAGACACTAATCTCCCTGACAGAATCACCTGGTGCTGTTAATCAAGTACATCATATGGTCCGGTGTAACGCGGCTTATCCTTAGTACCTTTTCCATAATTGATGGCTTCCTTAGGACAGTTAT
>CACZPG010000128.1 GCA_902782965.1 uncultured Lachnospiraceae bacterium | reverse complement strand
GTTAAATAACAATAATAATGCTATAATGACATGAGCTTAAAAGTTACATCAATAACTCTATGATCTAAATATTAATAAGCAATAGAAGGGAAAGTATTATGGGCGTATTATCGACACTATTTTCAAACGTTCTGAATCTTGATTTTAAACAGCTTATAATGTGGGCAATAGGTGGTATTCTCATATACCTCGCCATTAAAAAGAAAATGGAACCTACACTTCTGCTTCCTATAGGTTTCGGTGCCATTCTGGTCAACCTGCCTATGTCCGGAGCAATAACACAGGTGGTAGGTGATATAACACAGGAAGGACCTATCTCAATTCTTTTCGAAAGCGGAATAGCCAACGAGTTATTCCCTCTTCTGCTCTTCGTAGGAATAGGTGCAATGATTGATTTCGGTCCGCTCCTCTCAAATCCCAAACTCATGATATTCGGTGCAGCCGCCCAGTTCGGTATATTCTTCACACTGAGTCTTGCATCGTTATTCGGATTTGAACTTCGTGACGCTGCTTCAATAGCTATTATCGGTGCAGCTGACGGACCTACATCCATCTTCGTAGCTAACTATTTCGGAACCAAGTATATCGGTGCAATCATTGTTGCAGCCTATTCATACATGGCACTGGTTCCTATAGTGCAGCCACCTATAATCAAACTTCTGACTACCGAAAGAGAACGCAAGATTAAGATGGAATATAAGCCGGGAAATGTATCTCAGACAGCTAAGATCATATTCCCTATATTCGTTACCATTCTCACAGGAATTGTTGCTCCTAATGCAGTTGCACTGATCGGTTTCCTTATGTTTGGTAATCTTATAAGAGAATGCGGTGTACTGAGTTCACTTTCTGACACAGCTCAGACAGCTCTTCCGAATCTGGTAACACTCTTCCTCGGAATCACAATAGCTGAGAAAATGCAGGCAGATGCCTTCCTGAATCCACAGACTCTTCTTATACTCGGACTCGGACTTATAGCATTTATCTTTGATACTGCAGGTGGTGTATTATTTGCAAAACTCATAAATGTATTTGCAAAGAAGAAAATCAATCCAATGATAGGTGCAGCCGGAATCTCGGCCTTCCCTATGTCCTCCAGAGTAGTACATAAACTCGGACTTGAGGAAGATCCTACGAACTTCCTGCTCACACACACAATAGGTATTAATGTATCAGGTCAGATAGCTTCCGTTATAGCCGGTGGACTTATCCTTAACCTGATTCCAAGATAGGAGGACTCATTATGAAGATCGATACAAATGCATTTATTGATTCTCTTCCTATAATGGGAGTGGGTCTGCTGGGAATATTTATAGTAACAATAGTTATCATTCTGGGAATATATCTCTTAAAAGCCCTCACAGCAAAAACTGCTGATTCCAAGGCTTCCGATAACGATAATGAAAAAGAAAATTCAGAAGAAATGTATGAGGCAGATATCCAATCAAAGAAATCTGCCGGCAAGAAAGAATCTGCAATGGACCTTCTTAAAGAACGTGAGAAGAAAGATTTCCTGGAAACTGATGACGCTAATTACATATCAAGGGATTTGTAATTTTCAAAAAACGAGAGTGTCACTTCATAGAGCGACACTCTCGTTTTTTATCACTTTACAGTTTAATATCTTTCAGAAGATCCCCAAGTGAGGTTCCTATGCTTTCTGATTCAGGAAGATTAATCTCACTCTCCTCTAACTCCATATCTTCAGGGTTATCTATAAGAGCTTTGATTGAAAGTGATATCTTGCCATCCTTGATATCGATAACCTTAACATCCACCTCCTGGCCTTCCTTAAGAACAACACCGGGATGCTTGATTCTGGTATGAGATATCTGGGAAATGTGAACCAGTCCTGACAAACCATCACCAAGATCTATAAATGCGCCGTAATCCTTGAGAGTTGCAACAGTGCCCTTGAATACCTGACCTGGCTGAACATCTGATAGTTTCTTCTTTCTGCTGATTTCCTGTTTCTCTCTAAGTATTTCCTTAGCCGAAAGGATCAGTTTATCAGCCTCCATATCAGCCTCAAAGACTCTTACCTCAAGTTCCTGATTCAGAAACTGATCGCAGCTGTCTATTCTTTCCAGCGAAAGCTTGGAAATAGGAATAAAGGCTCTGATTCCTTCAAAATCAGCCACTACTCCGCCCTTTACTACTTCGCTGACCGTAACAGTTATATTTTCCTGTGACTCCTTCAGCTCCTCTGCTTTACGCCATGCCAGAAGCGTGTCTGTATCATGAACACCATCCCCCATAAGGCTGTAGGATTCCTCCAGCATCTTCTCATAATCCTTCATTGACTCTTCCATTTTATTTCCTCCTTTTTAACCTTGGACCAATTATATCACAATAATGCCATATGATATAGTTCCATCTGACATACATATTTCTCCATGAGTATATCAACTCCTCATCAACTTTATCATGCCAATGGAATCGTAAGTATCACTTCGAAGCCCTCTTTATCTGAAATACAGATGAGTCGTCCCTGCATTTTCTTCATAAGCTCACTGGATATATAAAGTCCAAGACCGCTGCCTTCCTTACCGGCAGTATTCTTCTTACCACGGTAGAATTTATTTGTGAGAAAGCCTATCTCGTTGGGATCCACTCCCTCTCCATAATCCTTTATATTCATTTCAAGAAAATCACCATTGAACTTATAGTTTATATCAATCTTCGTATTGGCATATTTATATGAGTTATTGATTATATTTCCGATAACCTGAGACAATCGATTTCTATCTACTTTAATTATACAGTCAGGTATCTCGCCCGCTGTTACTTTATTATGAATATCATGTTCCTCAACAAGGGTTCTGAGAATATCTGAGGTTTCCTCGGTAGGATTCACATTCATCTCTCCCAGGTCGTCAAGGGCCGAGGACAGCAGATCACTTAGAAGTGTATTTATTTCTTCAGTTTTCTGTTCTATGTTCTCAATCTTCGCCTTTACATATTCGTCCTGAACCTTTACAGACAGAACTCCGCATATGGCTCTTATTCCCGTAACCGGAGTTTTCAGATCATGACTGAGGGATGCAACCAGTTCCTTCTCCTTCAGCTTAAGCTCAGTCTCTCTCTGCTTCGATGCCTTCAGCTCCTCTCTCATTATGTCAAAGCTTTCAGTGAATGCCCCGAAAATATTATTCTGATCCATAATAAGAGGTTCATCCAGTCTTCCCTGCGCAATAAAGCCCGCAAACTCTTTCATGCGGTTGAAAGGCTTTATGACAGTTCTATTAATATAATAGAGAAATACTATGTATGAAACCAGAATTACAAGAATAATGAGAACCGTCGCCAGAATAAGTCTGTGAATTATTCTGCTGATGGCCACCTTCGAAGGATTAGGAAAAACCACGGTACCTAAGAATTCTTCACCATCATTTACCGTCATAGTGATCATTCCATCTCTTACAGCATCCAGAGGAACCTTAATACCTTCAAAGGCTTTATCAGATGATGAATACAGCTGTTCATTGCCGCTGTCCAGTACAAGAAAATCCGTATCAAACCCATACCCGTTTAAGGCTTCCGGATGATTCCAGTTCTCCTTAACAGTCTGCACTACTGCGTTCAGCTGAATAGTATCTATCTGAACATAACGAGTCGATCCCGCCACTATGATCAGTAGCGAGATCGACGCAAGAATAAGTAATGTTAAATATATAAAGAATCGTTTAAATCCCTTCATCATTCAACTATATACCCCACACCCCAGATAGTTTTCAGTATCTTCGGATTGTCCGGATCCTCTTCCAGCTTCATCCTGATACGCCTTGCATGTACCGGCAGAGTACCCTCTCCGATAAACTCATCTTCCCAGGCACATTTAAGAAGTTCATCTTTAGTAACAACTCTTCCTCTGTTCTTCAAGATATATAGAAGCATGTTGTATTCCCTGATCTTCAGGTCTGTCTCTTCTCCATTCTTTATCAGCTTATGAGTTAATGTATCAAGGAAAATGTTATCGATTATGGCAATTCTTCCACTCTGATTAACTGAATTTACTGAGTCACCCGTTTTATCTGATGCATCTGAATTATTATCAAGAGGCTTTCCGGCTGTATTCCTTATTTCATTAGCCATACTCACAGCCTTCTCGTAACGGCCCAGAACTGTCTTAACCTTTGCAAGAAGTATGCTCATGGTGAAAGGCTTACTGATATAATCATCACCGCCTATGTTAAGCGCCGTGAGAATATCATCATCACTCTTTCTGGCACTGATAAACAGAATCGGCATATCGAATTCCTGACGGATCTTCTTACAAAGCTCAAACCCTGATCTGTCTCCCAGATTAATATCCAGCAGCACCAGTGAGGTTTCATTTTCCTCAAGAAATGAAATCGCATCCTCATAGCTTGTGACAAATGCCGTCTTAATATCAAATATATTGAAGTATTCTGCTGTATTCTCTGCGATGGTTATATCATCATCGACTATCAGACATTTATATTCCATGAAATCCTCTTTTTTACACATCAGCAGCCGTCCTAATAGAAATCCAGCCACCTATCTCTTTTATTTGTGGAAAACCGGCCAATGTACTATTCTTTAGGATTATCTTGAGATAGATATAGTCGAACCTGTTTCTCCAACAAATACTATCATACCATATTCAGGTAGTGGAACGCTATCCCCATATCCTGT
>CACZPG010000127.1 GCA_902782965.1 uncultured Lachnospiraceae bacterium | reverse complement strand
GATACAAGATGATCACAAAGGAATCAAAGGATCTTCTTTCAGGTAAATATGGTCAGACAATTAAGCCTTTTAATCCTGAGGTTCAGAAAAAGGCTATTGGAGATACTGTTCCTATAACACATAGACCTGCTGATGATATCGAACCTGAGCTTGATAAGCTTAGAGCAGAAATCGCACAGTACAGCCAGCAGGATGAGGATGTACTTTCATATGCATTATTCCCACAGGTTGCTACGGAATTCTTCAAGTACAGGGAAGCACAGCAGACAGGCGTGGATATGTCTAAGGCTGATACAGTAAACAAAACATATCCTGCATAAATCAGTTTATTAATGTGTCAAAGCAGTTTCCACTGTTTTGGCACATTTTTATTGTATATTAGGGAATGTGTTTCCTGTTATACAATAAGCGATTCACTAAAGACGTGTTTATAGAGATGTACTTAGATAGATAATATAATAATTTGATTGAATTAATTAAGAAGATAATAAATTAGTATGCAGAATATAAAGAAAAAAATGCTCGTAATCGGTGCAGGCGCTGCAGGCATGATGACTGCAATACATGCTTCGGAAAGATATGACGTTACAATCATTGAAAAAAATGAGAAACCAGGTAAAAAGCTTTTTATTACCGGTAAAGGTAGATGTAATGTTACCAACGCTTCCGATGAAGAAACATTTCTGAAAAATGTGGTCACAAATCCTAAGTTTCTGTACAGCTCAATATATAGTTATAATCAGACTTCAGTTATGAAGGATTTTGAAAACTGGGGAGTTAAGCTTAAGGTTGAAAGAGGTAACAGGGCTTTCCCTATGAGTGATCATTCATCGGATATAATACGGGCGTTAACGGATGAATTGAAAAGAAGAAATGTGAAAATATATTATAATACTTCTGTCACAAGGATTATTACGGAGGAATATGAATCTGATAATCCAAAGGATAAATATATCAGACGGGTATCTGGTATAGAAGTCAGAGGAAATCAATCCGGAGTGTTAAAATCAGATATAGTGGTTCTGACTACCGGTGGCAGGTCTTACGAAAGAACAGGTTCTACAGGAGATGGTTATAGATTGATGAAAGATATCTGTTCTGATTTAGATGTTGTTTCACCAAGACCTGCATTAGTTCCAATAGTTATAAAAGAGAAATATGCATCTGATATGATGGGCCTTTCCCTGAAAAATGTCAGAATCAAAGTGTGGGCTGACAGGGATGTTTTCACATTTTTAAAAAAAGATAAAACTTTGTATGAGGATTTTGGAGAGATGCTTTTTACTCATTTCGGAGTAAGTGGACCTCTCTGTATATCAGCATCTTCATTTATAAGTTCTTTTTTGTATTCCTCAAAAATAAAGGATAGTAATATTAAGCAGTCTTATGGGGAAATATCAGGTATTCATCTTGAGATAGATTTGAAACCTGCGCTTTCTGATGATGAACTTGATCGAAGAATTTTAAGGGATTTTGAAGAATTCCGAAATAGAGATTTTCAGAATTCTCTTGGTAAACTGTTTCCGAGACTTATGATTCCGGTTATTGTTGAAAGAAGTGGTATCAGGCCTGATAAGAAGGTGAATGAGATTACTGCTGAGGAACGTAAAGATCTTATTTTGATGATAAAGCATTTTAAACTAACTGTGTCAGGGCTTAGGGGCTTTGATGAGGCTATAGTAACCGGAGGTGGGCTTTCTGTAAAGGAAATCAATCCTCAGAATATGGAATTAAAGAAAGTTAAAAATCTCCGGGTTGCCGGTGAAATAATAGACTGTGATGCACTCACCGGTGGATTTAATCTTCAAATAGCATGGAGTACAGCTTTTATGGCTGCTGAATAACTTATAGGAAGGTGAAAGAGTAATGGAGTTAAATGACATTAAGAAGAGATATTCTTACGTCGGATTCGTATATTTTTTACTGACAGTACTAACCTTTATATTACAAAGGCTGGCTGGCCTGTTAGCTTCGAATCAGGGGTGGGTAATGAAGGACTGGACCTTGTATCTGGTTAGAATGATTCCTATGTGGGGAATAGCGTTTCCTATATGTTATCTGCTTCTCAAAAGGATTCCTGCTGAACGTCCCTGGGAAGAGAATATAGGTATAGGCAGAGTTCTTCTGGTTTATCCCAAAATGCTTGTATTTATAATAGGCGGTAGTTTAATTGGTACTGTTTTATCATTCATCATTGGATTATTATTCAATGGTGAGGTTAAGAATGCGACCATTAATCTTATTCAGGATCAGAAAATTCTGCCAAGTTTTGTTTTTGCTGTAATTGTTGCTCCTGTTATGGAAGAGCTTTGCTTCAGAAAGGTTTTGATTGACAGGCTCAGTATGTATTCCAAGAAATATACCATAATTCTTTCGGGGGTTATGTTCGGCTTGTTTCACGCTAATCTTTATCAGTTTTTCTATGCTTGTTTTCTTGGAATAGCATTTGCCTATGTATATACCAAAACAGGTAAAATAAGGTATACGATGATGCTTCATGCCATGGTAAACTGTATACACGGTATAATACCTATGTTTTTTATGGGGGATATAAATCTTCAGGAGTTCCAGAATCTGTCAAATCTTGATCCTAATGATCCTGCGACTGTTCAGAGATTGATGGGGGTTTATACTAATCCCGGATTTCTGATGCTTATGGGTTGGGCCTTTCTGATATTTGCAATCATGATAGTCGGTATTATTCTGTTCATAATAGATTTTAAGAAAATCCATGTAGATGATACGAATTCTCCACTTCAGAAACCTTATGCTGTAAAGACCATATATCTGAATGCGGGTATGATTCTCTTTATAATTGGTTTACTTGCAGAATCTTCTTATGCATTAATAGGACAGATATTGTCGAGCGGAGCCTGATATAACTTAATCGGATTTTGACACATTTTATTCAATCTGATATAGTATTTTTTGTGTAAAAAATCTTTTTGGTATATACCTGATGATTTATAAAATATGCAATATGAAATAGCTTTACTATACTTATAATTAAAGGAAGAGACTTCTATGAAATATACATCACGTCGTTCATTCGCTATTTTTGTTTTGTTGTTTTTATTTGTTTTTTCTACTGTGTTTAGTGGCATTGATACCCAGGCCGGAGGAAATAAGAAAGGTATTAAACTTAGTGGAATAAAGGAATATATATTTGTTGGAGATTCCTTTGTTATAACTCCTAAGTTTTCTTCTAAGTCTGCCAGGAAAACTTCTGATGGAAATAAGGTCACTTTTACTTATAAATCTTCGAACAGTAAAATTGCCACTGTAAGCAGTAAAGGAAAAGTAAAAGGAAAGAAAAAAGGAAAAGTAAAAATTACCGTTAAATCAAATTCGGGTTTTAAAAAGATTATTAAACTTGAAGTTAAAGGTACTGATAAACTGGTAGTTCTCAGCTTTGATGATGGACCGAGCCAGTATACTTCCAGACTTATGGAGGCGATGAAGAAGAATGGATATCATGGAACCTTCTTTATGGTTGGATGTTATGCTGCAGGTCGTAAAGAAGTTGTTAAAACAATGGTAAAAAATGGGAATGAGATAGGTATTCATTCCTGGAAACATGACGCTTATGGTAAGATGTCAGAATCTGCCGTTGTAGCAGATGTCAATAAGACCAAGAAACTGTTAAAAGATTATACCGGAGTTACTGCTAAGGTTGTAAGGCCGCCGTATGGTTCGGTCGGTTCATCAACCAACAGTGCTCTTAAAAAAGCTGGTTGTTCCTGTGTCTTGTGGAATACGGATATTGAGGATTGGAAAGTCTTCAATGCCTCTAAAGTTGAGAAGAATATTCTGAACAGAGTTCATCCCGGGGCTGTTCTTGTAATACATGATTCACATTCATGGTCGGTTGATGCTATAATAAGCGCAATGCCGAAATTAAAGAAGCAGGGTTATGAACTTGTTACTGTTTCTGAATTCTGCAGATTAAAAGGAATTTCCAATAAACCCGGAGATGTTATTACCGGAACGCCAAGATAGCTTTGGATTGTTCTTCTGTCTGAAAGACTAATACAATCCCAAAAAATAAGAAATAAATAATGGGGGTATATAATGAATATAGCAATTGATGGACCTGCCGGAGCAGGTAAAAGTACAATAGCAAGACTTACGGCTAAGGAATTGGACTTTGTCTACGTTGATACAGGGGCAATGTACAGAGCTATTGCTCTTTATCTGATTGATAATCAAACAGATATTGAAAATGAAGATGCTTTAAAAGCTGCACTTGATCAAATTCATATTAATATTGTATATGAGTCTGGTGTACAACATGTTTTTCTTGATCTGCAGGATGTATCCACGGAAATCAGAAGTGAGAAAGTAGGAAATATGGCTTCTAAATCGTCCGCCCTTGCACCTGTCAGAGAAAAGCTTCTTGATCTTCAGAGGGATATAGCTGCTAAAAATGATGTTATTATGGATGGAAGAGATATTGGAACTAATATTCTTCCGAATGCAGAACTTAAGATTTATCTGACGGCTTCTGTTGGTGTCAGAGCTAAGAGACGTTATGACGAACTTATCCTTCATGGAGAGAATCCTGATCTTGAAGAAATCAAGAAAGGGATCGAACAGAGGGACTATCAGGATATGAACAGGGCTATTGCTCCTCTTAAACAGGCTGAGGATGCTGTGTTGATTGACAGTTCTGATATGTCGATTGCAGAAGTAGTTGATAAGATAGTTAGTCTGGCTCGTCAGAAATAAAGATATAAATCTTGTATATGCCGAATTACTATTTATTGTATAAAAGGAAATAAAAATGGAAGTTATACTTGCTTCAAAGGCGGGATTCTGCTTCGGAGTTAAAAGGGCGGTGGATACTGCTTTTAAAGAGGTGCAGGAATCTCAAAAAGACGGTATTAGAGTTTTTACCTATGGGCCTATAATTCATAACGAAGAGGTAACCAGACAGCTTCGGGAGTCGGGAGTAGATATTATTGAAAGTCCTGATGAATTGTCCAAGCTTCCCAAAGGCTCTAAAATTATTATTAGATCTCACGGGGTAGGGAAAGATACCTTTAGGATCATTAAGGAAGCCGGGCTTGAAATAGTCGATGCAACCTGTCCTTTTGTAAGTCATATACACGATGTTGTACGTGACAGGTCAGAAGAGGGTGACGTGATCCTTATCATTGGTAATCCCGGACATGCAGAAGTTGAAGGGACTATAGGGTGGTCGGTCAGTGATACATTTGTAATTAACAGTGTTGAAGATATTGATTCCCTTCCTGATCTTTCGGATAGAAAAATTACAGTCGTAGAACAAACAACTTATAGTTTAAAAAAATTTCAAGAATTAGTTGCAGTTTTACAAGATAGATATTATAATGTTAATGTTTGTAAAACTATCTGTAATGCCACTGAGGAACGTCAGACAGAAGCGGAAAAGCTCGCTGCTTCGGTTGACGCCATGATTGTTATAGGTGGCAGGAGTAGTTCTAACACACAAAAATTATATGAAATAAGCAAGCAGCAATGTAAAAATACTTACTATATACAGACACTCGTTGACTTGGATTTAACTGTTTTTGAATCCGCTCGTAGGGTAGGTATTACTGCTGGGGCATCTACCCCGAATTCTGTTATTAAGGAGGTTCAAAACAGTATGTCAGAATTAAGCTTTGAAG
>CACZPG010000126.1 GCA_902782965.1 uncultured Lachnospiraceae bacterium | reverse complement strand
T
The DNA here is from genome assembly GCA_902782965.1 of uncultured Lachnospiraceae bacterium. Classification (GTDB taxonomy): domain Bacteria; phylum Bacillota; class Clostridia; order Lachnospirales; family Lachnospiraceae; genus Eubacterium_Q. The sequence goes on along the minus strand of CACZPG010000126.1, from coordinate 2,699 downwards.
TCATATTAGGTGTCATCCATGACATTCCGCCACCCTCAGTTCTTACTGACTCTCCAGCCTCCAGATTAATAATTACTACTGGAAGAGTATCACCCTGAATATTATAATTCATACTACTTTTACCTCCTCTGATAAAAAATAACTTATAGAGAATAAATCTCCTATATATGCTAACGGATATTTCCGTCACCATTACTATTATACTTTTTTATTATATTAGACTCAATATTTTTTTTACGTTTCCAGAGAAATCAATCATTGTATCCGAAATATTTATCAATTCCATCTACCATACCTTTAACCATTTTCTTCTGCATATCCGGATCGTTAATCAGTCGGTCCTCGGTAGGATTGCTTTGGAAACCACATTCAATAAGAACTGTAGGAATAGTACTCCAGTTGGTTCCGCTAAGGTCATTTCTTACAACAATTCCTCTGCTTTTTATGCCGGTAGCTTTGCAGTAACTTTTAAGCAGATAATTTGCAAGCTTCTTGGATTGTTTTGCTTTCTTTTTAATCGGATAAGGATTTGATTCTGACGGATAGAGTACAGATACACCCCTAAGCGAACTATCCGTCCAGCTGTCAGCATGTATTCTTATACAAATATCCGAACCGCTCTTATTTCCCTTGATTGCTCTTTCAATATTGCTTATATTTACGTTGTTTTTGGTACGACTCATTTCAACATCGTAGCCTTTTTCCAGAAGAGACTTCTTAAGCTTCTTAGCGACATTAAGATTGAACTCATATTCCGGAATCTTGGTAGCTACACCCACGCAGCCACCGGTCGCTTTATACTTCGTCTCTCTGCTTCCCGGACCAACCTGCTCCATTTTCAGATTTGCCTTGGTCTGATGACCGGGATCAATATAGATTTTCTTCTTTCCCTTAACTTTAATCTTCTGTGACAGTTCTTTACTGACTGTTTCTCCATTTATTTCCGCACTGAAAACAGCCTTGATTTTCACTGTACCAACTCTTTTTCCAACAAAGACATCATCTTCATCTATCTCAGCATATTTTTCATTTGATACTGAGAAAACAGCCTGTACGCCATCTGGAGCATTGGTTTCCAGCTTAAGTTCTTTTGTAACCTTTACAGACTTCGGAAGATCAACAAACTGTGGTTCGAAGCTTTCCCATGCATCCTGAGTTACGCTGTTCTTAGAAGTATCAGACTCCGCAGCATGTACACCGAAAGCTTTACCCATAAGGAAAATCATTAAAACAACTGATAATAATAATAAAGGTATATTTAGTTTTGTTTTTGTCTTAAATAAATTAATCATGTTGGCGAATAACCATCCCTTAACTGATGAATTGCAGATCCGCATTTAGGACAATAAAATGCGTGGAAACTACATATTTCATTACAAACCGGACAATGAATCAGCATGTTTCTATCGTTCGAGGTATTATTAACCGGTGCCGCTTTAGGAGGAGCTTCTGTTATATAGAGATCCTTGACCACCGGCCTTCCATACTCAGGCTGCATCCCGGCAGCTCCCTGCGGTGAACCCGGCATATTTGGAGAACCATAGCCCGGCATGTTTGGGGCACCATAGCCCGGTTGTGAACCTTGCATGTTGGGGGCACCATAACCCGGTTGTGAACCCTGCATATTGGGGGCACCATATGGTGAGTCGTTCTGCGCCGTTGGATTCATCTGCATTCCGGCAACATTCGGCTGTGCATAGCCACCATAAGTCGGAGCCTGATATCCACCATATGACTGATAAGGATTTGAAGCAACCCAGTATTGACGGTACTGAGGAGCTTCATACATTTTCTGGTCTTCCTTCTTAGCCTTAAAGATTCTTATAATTGTGAATATATCAGCAACAACAACAAATACTACGAATAAGAATATAAATAATAATTTTCCTGTCATAATACAGAAATCATAGAAGCCATGAAGACAACATGCCGTAAGAAAACCTGTAATTAGCAGTTTTCTGCACTTTGATCTATCACCGTAAGATTTGGCAAATTTGGCATTTCCATAATAATAGCCCATGAAAATTGCGCACATTGCATGTGCAGGAATCGCCAGAAGTCCTCTGGATATTCCCATTCCCAGAACAAGATTTGACTCTGTCCTGAAGAGATACAGTACATTTTCTATAGCAGCAAATCCCATCGACCCGAAAAGGCAGTAAACAATTCCATCAAATTTATAATTGAAATGTTTATTTCTCCATGTAAGCAAATATGCAGCCAGGAACTTGACACCCTCTTCAATAACAGCTACTCCAAAGAAAGCTGTTACCATATGATAAAGCAGAAAAGTTCCACCAAAAGTAACATCTATTATCTTAGTCATTACAAGTTCTGCAAGAATTGCGGGAATTGCAGATAATACACCTAAGCCAAATATTCCGAGAAGAAGTCCCACCGGTTCCTTCTCATGCTTATCCTGAAAATATATAAATATCAGAAGTATTACTGCCGGAAGAACAGCAATACCCACTGTAAGCCAAGTATTCAATATTTCAATTCCTTTCCTTCATCAATTAAGCCGTTACTATTCAAATATAGAAAAAGCATCACTTGTATCAGATTTCTATTATATGAAAAGGCTCCGGATAATATACCCGGAGCCTGGCTGTGTGCGTCCCCGAGGGGATTCGAACCTCCGACCTACCGCTTAGGAGGCGGTCGCTCTATCCTGCTGAGCTACGAGGACATAAAACACC
>CACZPG010000125.1 GCA_902782965.1 uncultured Lachnospiraceae bacterium | reverse complement strand
TTTCTCACCTTTGGAATTAGTAATGTTTAATGACTTTGATTCTGAACCCGTAGTTGTCAAAGAGTCTTCATTCTGAGTCTCGTCCGCAGGCTTTTTTTCAGCCTTGGGAGCCTCTTCGGACTCTTCTCCCTTCTGAGACTCAGTTGATTTCTCATCTTCCTGTGTCTCAGCAGACTCTGTCTCATTCTTAGGAGCCTCTGTCTTACCCTGAGCAGGTTCTGTTCCCTGCATGGATTCCATGTCTGTTACATGTGGTTCAAGCTCTTCGATTGTAGCGGGCTCTTCTGTGGCAGCTCCTTCATCTTCAACCGCATAAGCATTCAAAGAATACGAACTAATAGTATTAGTCGCAAATAAGAAAACGAGTAATAGATATAGAACTATTCTAGTTTTAGACTTGATAGTTTTTTTCATATTTTCCCACCATAAGTAATTATTTTATGTCAGCAAAGAAGTAAATTTTTTTCTAAATATATTTTATAAATATAATTTTTCTATATATTTATTCCCACTTTTTATCATCCCTGCAATAAGCTATAAATTCAAATGTACTGTCTCCGATAGTGAATTTATCGCCTGTAACAATTTCCATCGCTTTATTGATTATTCCGTCGTTTAAATATACTACCCCGTTAACCGCCGGACTCAGATAGAATTTGTTGGATTTAATATCGTAAATTACTGATACTACTTTCTCTCTGGATATACTCTTGTCATCCCTGACAATTATATCCATATTATCGCCACGACCCATTTTGTTGACGCCGTGATATATACGATAATCTCTGCCCTTCTCAGGACCCTCTATACAGACCAGCCAGCCGGTAATGTAATCATTTCCCTTCTCAGGAGAATGGAATGCTATCGTCACATCGTCATCAACATCGCTGATATGAACTCCCGTATCAGGGAATCCATTGAACCCCTGAAAGACAAGCTGCTCCTGTATCACACCTACAGTCTCATTAATGTCCGCATCCATATCAGGCATGGACATAGTATCCTGACTATTCAGATCATCCGCACTCATATCCGTCCATTTGTCAATATTCATACCCGCTTCACAATGAGGGCAGGTGGCAAACTTTTCATCATCATAAAAATGCAGACCCTGTGCACATCTAATAACCGACATAACTTACTCCTGTTTAGTCCAGCCAGATTGCTATGGCTGTATAATTATCCATGTCCTTACCATTTGCGTTCTCATTTATCTCCTCGACCATCATATCTACCCATTCATCGACGGTCTCGGCATAAGCCAGAGATTTCTCCATGATTTCCTCATCTACCCATTCCCAGAAACCATCTGTACAGAGTAGGAACGCATCCTGTTTCTTGAGTCTCAGAGGTTCTGAGATTTCAAAGGTTTTTCCTTCCCAGGGAACACCTATTGCACGAAGAAGTCTGTTCCTGTCTTCATGTCCTCTGATCTCACTTTCTTCAATATCTCCGAGATCTACAAGCATCTGAGGAACACTGTGATCCTTTGTACGGGTAATCAGCTGTTTATTTCTGAAATGATACAACCTGCTGTCACCAATATGACCCCAGCGTCCTATTTTTCCCTGAATCAGAAATTCTACCATCGTAGTCTTCATATCTGCATAATCAGGATTCTTCTCCTGTTCAGCCAGCACTCTTTCCTGTGCCAGATTGAAACTGTCCGCCAGTATATCTTCACTTTCATCATCCAGCAGCTTCTCAAGACCGCTATCAACAGCAATCCTTGATGCTACTTCACCGAAGCCATGTCCGCCCAGTCCGTCAGCCACTATAAAAGCCCGGCCAACGCGAGTCTTAGCTTCTCCCATACTATCTTCATTGACAGTTCTTGAACCATTATTTGAGAATAACTTATATGAAATCATTCGTTTTCCCCTAATCCGGTATAGTTACTTATTAATCTTCATCTATATTTATCTGGCAGTTGTATTCTTAGCCTTGCTCCAGCTGCCATAAATCTTCTTACCGCCACTCTTCTTAAATGCTCTTACTCTGACATAAAGCTTCTTACCGCTTCCTGTCTTCATCAGGAAGACTGTCTTACTGTTCTTACCTATGTCTACTGTTCTTACATTACTGAACTTACTGTTCTCACTAACCTGAAGCTGATATCCCGTCGCCTTCTTATCCTTCTTCCAGGATATCTTGATACCACCCTTCAGAGGAGAAGCAGATATCTTCTCATTCTTTGGCTTAACGGTAATCGTAACCTTCTTGGTCGCTCCATAATAATTAGCAGTTTCCGGTGCATTTATGGTAATAGTTGCCTTACCGTAGCCCTTCATTGTTACCTTTCCGGTATTCGAAACTTTTACAACCTTCTTATTACTGCTCTTATAGGTCAGGCCACCATCTCCGCTTGTCTTTGCACCAAGGTTAAATGCCTTGCCTGAATATACCTTGGTAATATCCTTTGCAGCAATCACCTGACTGGTCTTTCCTGCAGGTGTCTGAGGCGGCGTAGTAGGCTGTTCTACAGGTTGCTGCGCAGCTGTGGTTGGCTGTTCACCAGATGGATTCGGATTAACCGGCGCCGGAGTTGGATTAACCTGTGGCTGTGTACCATAATATGAATAGGTAACACCCTGACCATCAACTACCAGAGAAGTTGAGCCGGCTTTTTTATCATACTCTCTTATTGCCACATAATAATCCTGACCTGCAGTCATATTAACGTCAAAGGAACAATTAAAGTCTACATCATCTATATAATCATCTGAATACAAAAGTGAAGCGCCGTTATTGTCATAGAGAATTCCCAAAGTATCTGTATCACCGGAGGTATGAATTCTATAACTTCCGGAAGCATTAGGTTTGATATGATAATATACATATCCGCCTTCAGCAAGAGATACACCTGTTGAACTTTGCATCAGATTAGTAATTGAATGTCCCGGAATATACAGATAACTATCTGTTTCATCTATTGTAACATAGGAATAATTATTGCCATCGTAATCATCAAATCCCACGTATTCTACAACATACTCACCCGGAGCTGTTGGAACTCCCGAATAGAGATTTATATCGTCCTTAGATGCCTCAAATTCTTCCAGCGTACAATAACCATCTATATAGAAGTCCTCTTCATAGTATAACTGGTTTGTTACCTGATTTCCGTTTGTATCATAGTAGGTAAATGTAATTGTGGGATAAGCTCCACCCAGTTCTTCACCATTATATTCAGCTTCTACATCCTCAGCATCCCAATTGTAAATATCAGAACTGTCCAGGATAGAAAACCTAGTCTGTACAGAACCCGAATAGCTTCCGATTCCTGAGATCTGAACCACGTAATCTCCTTTATCAATCGGAAAACCGGTATTGAGACTTCCGGAACTATCATTAGCATATTTCCAGCCATCTATAACATAATCTGTGTCTTCTTCAAGATAATAATCTAATACATGTCCATCATAAACA
>CACZPG010000124.1 GCA_902782965.1 uncultured Lachnospiraceae bacterium | reverse complement strand
TCTTCAGTAGTAGCTTTAATATTTACCCTTGCTTCCTCTATCATAAGTGCATCTGCAATAATCCTTCTCATTTCAGGAATATGCGGTGCCATCTTAGGTTTCTGGGCTATTATTGTAGCATCAATATTTCCGATTATATAACTTTCTTTATCCAGCATTTCCCGGACTTTACCGAGAAGCATTATGCTGTCTGCACCCTCATACTCCGGGTCAGTATCCGGAAAATGTTTTCCGATATCACCCATGGCAGCCGCTCCGAGAAGCGAATCCATGATAGCATGAACCAGACAGTCAGCATCAGAGTGCCCCAGAAGTCCTTTCTCATAAGGAATATTTACTCCTCCGAGAATTAGCGGACGGCCTTCTACCAGTTTATGAACATCATATCCCATTCCGATTCTCATGTTATTATTCCTCCCAGACTACATCTGTTCCGTCATCTACATATTGTCCATCCTTATAAATCCTGATGGCAGTGATAACATTTGATATTCCAAGAATGATCATTATCGCACCGACAATTCTCACAAAAACAGCTGCTGCCCCCAAAGGCATTACTATGAGGACAATTCCCAGCACCAGAGTGATCAGATCATTTATTATGTACTGAATGAATCTGTCGCTTATCCCCTTTATCTCATATGCATCATGAATTCTCAGGGCTGAATTGACAAGAATTATTATACCCAGAACCTTGATAACAAAGGCTGCCACCGAGTCTGAGGCAGCAATACATACAATTCCCAGCACTGCCAGAATGATTGAAATCACCAGCGTGATCTTAGAATAAGCTACGATCAGGGTACCTGAAAGAATCAGTCCCAGAGAGACAAATATCACACCAATAACCTTTACAGTGATTCCTATAGCACTGCCCGGAGATAATACAAAAAATAATCCAATGATAATCATTGCAATCGGAACTGCAAGTGATGATATATTCTTGGATACAAAATCCTTAACTGACTTACTATTCATTTATTCACATCCTTATATTTATACAATCATTTATACAATTATTTATACAAATATTTATACAAATAATCCTACATAAATCCATATTTCGTAATGCTTTTCCCTCAGAAAAACACGTACTATAGTATACATTCACTTATTGATTAAATCAATGAATCTTTTATTGCCGGCTCCACTTCGCCGGGAGCGTAATAATTTTCAACGTTCGCTTATTCAAATTTATACAAACCTATCTTAACATACTAAATAAGGCTTATTTATTAGCTTTGTTTATGAACTTATTACTTTGTCTGTTTCCCTGACAGACTTTAGCATCAGAGATGAGGAAAACCTATGAACGGGTCCGTTTTAATAACAATCGGTGATCATATCAAAAAGATCAGAGAATCACGCGGATTAAATCAGGAAACCTTCGCCGCAAATGCCGACATAAGCGTTTCATATCTGTCCGAAATTGAAAACGGACGTAAGAATCCACGGATAACCATTCTCTACAAGATATGTACGGGAAATGACATATCTGCAGACGAGCTTCTCTTCGGTCACGAAGATGAGCTGGATATAATTGAAATGATCTATAATAATTCCGATAAATTAACAATTCATGATATCGATATAATAACCGATTATCTGAAGGGACTGCGTTCCATTCTTGAAAACAGAGAAAACAAATGATACTGTCTGTCGTTTATACGACTGACAGTATTTTATTTATACTGTCCCCTTTACAGCTTCCCATATATTTCTCATAGAACTGTTCATAGTCCTGCTCGCTGTAATCGAAATATTTTCTTTCCCTGAGAGCCACTTCCAGTTCCTCTTCTGTTCTGGCAAGTGGTGCCGGAAATGTCTCCGGATCCACATAGAATCCTCTGGTCTTTTCAAATTCCTCAATATCAGGACAGAACAGAATGAAAGGCTTTCTGTATAGAGAATAATCAAAAAGAATCGAAGAATAATCCGTAATCAGTACACTTGTCACAGGCAGAAGATCTTCCGCAGGCATTTGTCTGGTTTTATCATTCCAGTACTTTGGATATTTCTTTCTGAGATTAGGATGAAGCCGGATTATGAGAAAATAGTTATCATCCAGACTTTCAAATACCTTTCTTACTGACTTAAGTCCCCTGCATCTGGGATTAGCTGCATTTCCGGTAAAGGAAGGAGCGTATAGCACTACCCTCTTGCCTTTAGCTTCCGGATACAATTTATAGAACAGTTCCCTCTTCTCTATATTCCAGTCATCATCGAAGTAAACATCCGTTCTCGCCAGGCCAGTAGCCCTGGTTACTCTCTTCGGAAGATGAAGCGCCTTCTCCCACACCGGAACACAGATTTCCGAACTGACAGTTACCAGATCATAATTTCTTGTTACATTTCCTTTGTAATACTCAGGTATATCATCAGGAGTGTCGTAACCCATTTTCTTTAACAGACCTCCGGAATGCCAGAGCTGGATCACCTTAGTCTCTTCACGCTTCTCGCAGGAAGATACAGGAAGAAAATAGCTGCAGATAAATACATAACCTGCAGCTGCATAATCCTTCATAAAAGATTTCAAATAGCTGACAAGCTCCCTGTAGGACATATTGTTCATGTCGCGGCAATATACCAGAACCCGCTTCCCATCTGCTTTAAGTCTGTCATAAACCGCTTTCATACTATAGGGAATACTGTCACTGTGCATGTCAGCAATTATAACGGTATTTCTATCAACCTTAGTATTTCTTACAGCCTTTCTGTATATGGCCGGAAGATATTTATTCTGAATAAACATTTTAATGTACTGTTTAATTCTGAATCCTATACCTTTACTCATTGTTGATTATACCCTCTATGGAATCTGTCGTGATTCCTATAACATTAGCATTATTTCTTTCGGCAGCAGCATTTCTGTTATCAGCATCTCCTTCATTTCTTGTAACGCCTGTTGCCGATGTTTCCACCTCACCTACATCATCAGTGGTCGTCTGTGAAAGTGCATCTGCTGAAACCATTCCTCCACTTTCAACAGTCTGTTTGAGAATATCTACCTCTGAAGTAAGACTCTTAATCTTCTTCTCCATTGTAGCCTGATTGGTTTCATAATCTGAATTCTTGGTGCTGAGGCCTTCAACCTCCATCTTCAGATTCTCTATCTCATTATTCTTGGTGGAAATAGTCTGATTATAAGAAGTCTCCATTTCTCTAAGCTTCTCATCGTAGTTCTTCTTCATATCAGGTGCAAGAAGGAAATAGAACACCAGCAGACCTATTACTACACCTGCAATCATATATATATTCGAAAACTTCGCAAGACTCTGGTCCTTATATCGCTTCAATCTGAGACTTCTGGTCTTCTCCTGTTCCTTCGGAACTATCTTCTTCGCCGGTCTTTCTCCGGGAGACTGTTCCATTCCATAGAAACTGAAAAGATCCGATGCATCATTTATTCCTTCCTCGGCAAGACGGCTGATATCCATTTCAGATTCACCCATTTCACGAAGAAAATCAAGAGCTATCGGGTTAGCTCTGTCAATGGCCATTACCCTGGAAATATATTTCTTAGCCACACCCATTCTGTTCTGAGCAACAGAAATAAGACTCAGCAGAAGGTATGCCTTAACATATTTCGGATTAGCACTTATGCATTTTCTGAGTTGCATTACAGCCAGATCAAAATCATGACTCTGGGCAAGTTCAAGACCCTTATTGAAATCCCTTGCTGTCTCACTGGCTTTAACCAGTGTCTCAGGATCATCCCTCAGTTCTTTAAGATATCTGACCGCAGGATTATCCTTAGACTTATAATTCACACTGATCACCCAGTATTTAAGCGCCTCAACTGTTTCACCCATTTCATAATAGACCAGTCCCAGGAGGGTAAGTGCATTTGTATTTGTTTTATTATATCTGAGAGACATTTTAAGTGAATCAATAGCTCCACTCAGATCCCTGACACCGATTCGGTCAATCGCAACATTCAGATGATACTCTGAGGTATTGCCCGCCTTCCAGAGAAAGTCCTGACCCAGTCCGCAGGATCTGCAGTAGCCATTTACACCTACAAGTTCTCCGCAATAGATACAGCTGCGTCTACCTGCCATTTATATAACTCCCTCTTAAATCCTCAGTCATCTGCATTACTATATCAGTAATGTCCTTCAGATCATCCTTATAAACATCTTCATCAGCCTGACTCACCTCAAGGCTTGGAGTGAATCTCTTGATTTCTTCATCAAAATCTATCATAACTTGCACCTTCTTATTGATTCCTGATTAACAGTACCTAGTGTAATAATCCGATTAGTAATACAACCATGCTTTCACAGCATTATACACGAGTTTACTACAAGTGGTTAATTAAGTCAAAATAATCATTCTGACATATTATGTAAACTATTTTGTCGAAAGATTATGTAAACCATCTTCATATTCAAGTAGTTCACCTGCCATATATAGTGAACCGACTGCAAGAAGAAGCTCTTCCTTCTGAAGTTCACCTTTGGCCGTTTCCCACATCTGTTCCATATCTGAGCTTCCCACCACATTATACTGCTTCTCTGACGGAAGATATTTTCGGAACAGATTAATCACCGTAGTAATGTCTTCTCTTCTGTCAGAATTAATTTCCGTCACATACACTTTTTCTATATTTAATTTCTGACAAAGAAGCCTGATAATCGTCTCATAATCTTTATCACTGGACACTGCGAAGAAAATATTGATACCTTTCCGGCCTACCCTATCCTGAACTGCCAGCAGTGAATCTGTCATCTTCATGACAGCATCCTCATTATGGGCCCCATCAATGATAACATTCGGAGCAATATACTGCATTCTTCCGGGCCAGTAGAATTCTTTCAGAGCAGCTCCAACCGCATCCCGGACCTCATCAAAATTCTGCGCCTCCATAACTGTCATAAAAGCAGCTATAGCTGTTGATGCATTATCGTATTGATACAAAGGCTGTGCATCACCGAATATCTCCTGCAGAAATACATTTAGCGAATTATTATCTTCAGAGTTATAGGCTGCCTTTATCAGGTCACTTCCCTTGTTTCCTGCTGTTTCTTCAATAACCTTATCTGCAGTCTCACTTCCGGTATTATACACCACGGGAATGCCTGTCTTGATTATTCCGGCTTTTTCACCGGCAATTTTTTCTATGGTATTTCCCAGATACTGCATATGATCGAGACCGATCGAAGTAATGATACTGACTACCGGCTCTGTGACATTTGTAGCATCAAGCCTTCCTCCCAGTCCGGTCTCATAAACCACATAATCACATTTCTTATCGCTGAAATATAATGCCGCCATTACAAAAAGAAATTCAAAATATGCCGGATGCCGGAAATCAGCATTACTATCCTTCAGCCGAAGGACTGCGTTCATCACCCTATCATAAATATCCACAAAATCGGCATCAGATATTTCTTCGCCGTTTATGGAGATTCTCTCATTCATCCTGATCAGATGCGGAGAAATAAATAAACCTGTTCTATACCCTTTCTTCTCAAGCATCAGAGCAGTCATCTTCGCAACAGAACCTTTGCCGTTCGTTCCCGCCACATGCACCACCTTCGAACTACGCTGCGGACTGCCAAGTTCACTCAGGATTATCCTGGTATTATCAAGACCGGTCTTAGGGGCAAAGCGTGGTATGTCACTGATATATTCAACTGCATTTTCATAGTTTGTCATAATATTCCTCGTCAAGTCCTTCTATCTGTTATCAACCTTCTCCGGATTCATGTCGTGATGAGAAAGGCGGTCCCAGGCAACCTCCTCCCACTTGGTTCCCGGCTTACCATAATTAGCATAAGGATCTATGGAGATTCCTCCGCGGGGAGTAAACTTACCCCATACTTCAATATATTTCGGATCCATTAATTCTATAAGATCCTTCATAATCTTATTCACACAGTCCTCATGAAAATCTCCGTGATTACGGAAGCTGAAAAGGTACAGCTTAAGAGACTTACTCTCTACCATCCTGATATTCGGCACATAAGAAATGTAAATTGTAGCAAAATCCGGCTGTCCGGTAATCGGACACAGGCTGGTAAATTCCGGGCAGTTGAATTTAACGAAATAATCATTATCCGGATGTTTATTCTCGAAGGTTTCAAGCACCTCCGGGCAGTAATCCTGCGGATACTTCGTCCCTTGATTTCCAAGTAATGTCAGGTCTTCTTTCTCTCTCATAATTATATCCTCTTTCTGTTCAAATATTCTCTCCATTCCGGATAATGCACTTCTCCGAATCTGGTGGAGTAAAGTATTACGTCCTTTACAAGGTAACCGGTCAGTTTCTCGAGTGTCAGTGCATAGAGATACATCTGAGATGCATATCTGTCAAGCAGTTCCTGACCACCCTTTACATTATCAGTCTTATAATCCACAAGTATGATATGCTCGCCACCTGCTTCATCCTTCTCATAGAAGAAAGCATCTATAATACCCTGAATAACTGTATAATCTTCTCCGGACAGATCATTATCCTCCGGAACCGTAATTCCCGGAACCTCACTTTGGTCCAGTCCTGCAATGAACTGTTTCTCTCTGCTCAGCTTGCCGGAAAGAAATGCGCGTTTCATTCTTACGAATAGTGAATTATCATCTTCACTGAAGAATTTGAGAAGCTTGTCCGTATCTGTTACCTTTCTCTCCTCTTCATTAAATCTGTCCGAATTCAGGATCCGGTCAAATTCTTCTTTAAGGCTCTCCCTGCTGTCAACTCCCGAATAATCAAGATGTTCAAACAGAGCGTGTATTACCGTACCTCTCAGAGCAGCTTTTCTTCTTGCTTCTTCTTTTATCGCTGCATCCTCTATTGCTTCGTCTTTTATTGTCTCGTCTTCAGAACTATTATCATCAACTTCCGGATCTGCGGATTGGATATTCTCATCATCCGGATACTCCGTCACTATCTCATCAGAAGTATCTGTGATAACCATATGGCTTTCCATCTCAGCATGTTTAATCTCAGAAACCGAAAGCTTGGACTTGGCAGTGGTTGAAGCCTGGTAAGGATAAATATACTCATAGGGATTATCCTTAATATCATAACTTCCCCTGTGAGAGCCGATTTCATCCATGAGAAGCTGAACATCCTCTGAATAATCCACACTCTTCTTAACATACTGCTTTCTGAAATCATCAAGCAGCGAATACATTGATAATTCTATGATCTTATAAGGATCAGATTTTTCATTTTCTGCTTCACTCTCCAGGTTTTTATTCACAGAAAACCTGATGAAATCCATAAAAGATTTTGAAAGTGATACTATTGCCGGTGGATTCTTCTCTACTGTTCCGGTAATATACAGTTTCTCTCTGGCTCTGGTCATCGCAACATACAGAAGTCTTGCTTCTTCTGTCTTGACAGACTTCGCACTTAGAATCTTAAGAATATTCTTCTTTATACTCTCGTCTCTTATAAGTAAATTATCATCAATCCGCCTCATATAATCCATCGCTATATGATAATCACTATCCACAGCAACTTTTCCGCTCATATCTTTCAGCATAAATCCTGATGAGGCCTTAGCCAATATTACAATAGGAAACTCCAGTCCCTTGCTTTTATGAATCGACATTATTCTGACTGCATTTCCATTTTCACTTACCAATCCTGCCTCAGCAAAATCTATATCATGAATCTTACATTTTTCTATATATCTCAGAAAATCAAGAAGCCCTGCATTGGGAACTGACTCAAAAGATTCTGCCCTGATTCTAAGCATTTCCAGATTTGCCACTCTTCTTTTTCCGTCCGGCATAGCTCCTACAAAACTTCTGTAATTAGTTTCCCTGAGAATTCTCTCAATCAGGTCTGAAACGCTTATATAAGCTTTAAGTTTTCGCCAGTTCTCTATCATGCCGAGGATTCTGTCCAGTTTCACCGCAACCTTTCTAAGTCTCTCATCCTCTGATTCAACATAACCTTCGGCAAACACTCTCACTTTATCAGCCAGACTGCTCTTTTGATTCACAGACAAACTGATTACCTCTGCCATTTCAATATCTGTCAGGCCTCCAATATGAGACAGAAGAATTGAAGCCAGCGGAATATCCTGCTGAAGATTATCAACCACCTTCAGAACTGATAACAGTGTTTCAATCTCCATAGCATCAAAATAACCGGAGGAATCATCTACAACTACCGGAATATCCATCTGCTCATATATTCTGACCATAGGGGTACTGCCTTTAACTTTTCTCTGAAGAATAACAATATCTCCATAGGTTGCTGCTCTGTATCTTGGATTCCTGTCACTCTCAGGCTTCTCCTTATTAAATGCCTCGTTAAGAACCATCGCAGGTTTGATTCCCTCTGCAGGATCCCCTTCTATAAGAGTCTTTATCTTACGTCCGATATATATGGCTTCTATTTCGTCTTTTGAATATTCAGGTCTGCCAAGATTATCATTTACTGTCGTATCAATACATATAATCTCCGGGACCCCTCCGACCCTGTCTGCATCACCGGCATTTACAGGAGGGTAGTTATTCTCATAATCCTCAGGATCAGGTATATGCAGTTCTGCATTTTCATCATACTGAATCCCACCGAAGCTTTCTCTCATAATATTTCTGCAGATAGAATTTGTTGCGTTGAGTATATCTGCTCTGGAACGATAATTCATATTTAGAGAAATAAGTCTTCCTCCGCAGCCAGCACTATAAAATGCTGCTTTCTCATTAAAAAGATCAGGCCTTGCAAGTCGGAATCTGTAAATGCTCTGTTTTACATCACCAACCATAAACACGTTCTTTACCTGTCCATCACTATTTCTGCGGGCAACCGCGTTCAGAAGATTTTCCTGAAGGTCATTACTGTCCTGATACTCATCAATATAAATATATTTATAAACCTCCGACAGTCTTCTTCCTGTTTCTGTTGGAGATCCGTTTTCTATATCATAAAGAATACCAAATGCCATGTGTGCTATATCAGCAAACTCATATTTCTTCAGTTTCCTCTTTTCTTCCATAAGCCGATTTTTAAAATGAATGACTATATCTATAAGACAATTTATGAAGTCCTGAGACTGAAAAGCCTGACTGATAATACTTTCGTTATAATAAATATCTTTAAATGTATCCTTAATCCCGGTTCTTTCACTTTTCAGAGCTTCCTCAGTTTCGTCTCCAAACGCATCTTTGACAACCTTACTCTGGAAGTTTTTCCACCTGACATCAAGAGCAGTCTTAACCTGTGACAAATTCTGAGAAAGCATTACATTGGACATCTTCTCATAATCTTCAGCATACATTTCAAAGAGTTTTGAGGCTGCTTTCCCTATCGGGCTTTGAGAATCCGACATTTCCGCTTTCAAACGGTATTTTTCGGCTTTTTGTTTAAATATCAGATATGCATCATTAGCATTACTCTTAATATAATCCAGATAATCTTTTACCCACCTCTGTTGAAGTATTTCATCCTTATCATCATATTTCTCTCTGGCTTCCTCCAGCCAGCCATAAGAATCCGCAAAGCTTTCAGACATTCTGAAAATATCCAGAATGATCTTCTTAATATCACTGTCATCAAAACTTCTCTTCATGAGAAATGCAGTAAGTTCAGCGAATATCTCATCATTCCTGTAGTGTTCATCCAGCACCTCATCAAGTATTTCATCCTTAAGCAGAGATACCTCATCGCTGTCATATACATCAAAAGAAGGGTCAACTCCTGCCAGACTGAAATTATCTCTTACCACCTTATTACAGAAACTGTCTATGGTCATTATGTCTGCATTCTCTGCCAACGCCAGTTGTCTCGAAAGGTTTCCTGTCTCGTCAAGTCCGGCCTGTTCTTCAAGTCTTTTGATTATTCTGTTCTTCATCTCCGCAGCTGCAGACTTGGTAAATGTTACCACCAGTATTTCATCAGCCGAAGCCTTTCCTGACAGAATAGTCCGGATTATACGCTCAACAAGAACGGCAGTCTTTCCGGAGCCTGCCGCTGCAGATACCAATATATTCTGATCCTCATTCAGACTGTCCAGCACTTCCTGCTGGGCTTTATTCCAATTTGGCATTCTTAATCTCTGCCCCCTCTGTCATTTTATACATCTCTGTAAGCTGTTCAAGCTGATATCTGGCGGTTCCTTCAGCCTTCGGAATCCATCTCTCATTTCCGGCCGCCGGATTAAATCTGCAAACCGCCCTGAAATCGCAGAAGCTGCATTTTCCCTTCTGAGCTGATGAGAATCTTATGGGTGATTTCTCGAAGCATCCGGAAATAATCTTCTCGGTTTCCTGCTTCATCTTCTCCAGACTAAACCCACCAATCGAATCCATATTCTCTGAATCAACAACCACTGAAGAATCTGATATCTCACCATCTTTACCGGAAACCGGAACAATATCACTGTTTCCAATAACAGTTCCCGTCTCGGGACTGACAAGACTAATGTCATGAAGATTCAGAAATCTGTGCGGATAATCACCACTCTCTGATTTCGTTTCAGAACTTATATGAGGAGACATATCCGATACTCCCCTCAATTTAAGAGTCTTCTCTATCTGAATCCTGCCGGCCTTAGCTTCATTTCCATCACATTCTGCCAGCAGTTTAGCAGTTACAGGTTTGATAACCGGATCATCAATATGATAGAAATACATTCCTGCCGGAATTACCTTCTTATCCTTGTATTTATTTTGAAGAATCTCTGTAATGATTCTCGTATACAGGGACAGCTGAATGTCTGTTCCTTCTCTGATTTCCTCTGCCTTGAAATCATGATTACCGGTCTTGTAGTCTATTACCCTGATGAATACCCGGTCATCCTCTTCCTTCATGTCCAGACGATCTATCTTTCCTCTAAGAAGAATATCTCTGTTGCTTCCATCCGGACAATTCACGGTGAACTGTGCAGAGAATCCCTGTTCGAATCCTTCCGGTCTGAACTCACCCATGATTATATGCTTCTTCAGAGTCTTGATAGTCCGCCCCGAAAGACTTTCAAGTCTTCTTCTGACCTCCATGGTCTTGCCATCCTCTTCCTGTCCGGCATTTATGTCATATTCTTCCCATGCCTTATTCAGGGAGGAATGCATCATTTCTACCAGGGTATCATCATCCAGTTCTTCCCAGGAATTATTCTTCGTCTCCTTAATAGTTTCAAAAACCATTTCCAGAGCACCATGAAGAATATTACCCACATCATAATATTCCATCTTTCTTTCAGGTCTTTCCTGAAGCCCCAGAATATATTTCAGGAAATATTCGTATGGGCATCCTGCGTAACTTTCTATCTTAGAAACTGAAATCTTCAGATTTATGTTATTAATTATTTCGAAGGGAATATCCTGGGCTCTGTTACTGAAGTCCAGTCCCGGAAGAATATCTTCAGCATCAGGAAGAGTCCTCTCCCCGGTATAATCAAGATACCTGACCACCCGTTCAAGCCGCTCATTATATCCGCGGCTGCGCTGCTCACCGTCACTCGCATGCAGTTCTTCAAGCATGAATCTGACATCCTGTATCATATCCGGTTTATCACTTTCCGGTGTTCCCGAAAGCACTGAAGGTTTTCTACACTCAACTATTTTATCAGGAAACATTCTTGATATCCTTCCCACTACAAAAGAAGGTTCAGTCCTGTTACCGCCCGAATCAGAGTTAGTATAACTGATTATTAATCTCTCCACAGGTTTTGAGAGTATCTGATAGATCAGGAACAGATCATCAATACTCTGCTGAACTCCCAGTCCTGCCAGTTTCTTACCCTCCATACTTTCAAGAACATCCGACAAGGTCTGCTTATCCTTATCTGACAGGATTCTGCCGGAGGATTTCTTCCTCGGGATTACTCCGTCATTAACCCCAATCATAATAAGAGCTCTGGCATCTATAATTCTTGAACGTTCCGGATCACAGACATGAACGGAATCTATCGTTGGAGGAATCACACCAACCGAAATCTCATCTATTCCGGACTGGAAAATCTCGATGAATTCAGTAAGTGACATTTCTACATTCCCAAGAAGTTCCTCTGTCTCAGTAAGTAATCTGTCAAGAACCTGATAAAGGCTCAGCATTATTCTCGACTCTGTAAGAAGACCTGACTTTCTCGTAAACTCAGATGCTTCCTGCAGCTTATTCTCAAAACCTAGCATTCTCATTATTACTCTAAGGGCAAGTATATATTCTTTGACCTTTGCTTTTCCTGATGAGAATCCGATTAAAGGATCCACTGATTCTACAATCTGTTCTCTTACTTTATCCATAGCAAGAAATTCAGCCTCTTCCTGGGCACTGATAACTCTGTCTGAATTTCTGCCTTTATAAGGACGAAGCTTCCTGCTCCACATTTTCTTACCGCGCATACCGGTTCTGAGAACATGATTCTCAAAGCTGTCAATAATATCTATATCACCGATTCCTGTCACTCCGGTCTTCATAAACCCGAAGACACTGTCATAACTGAAATCACTTGTTACAATTTCAACTGATTTCAGAAGCGCCTGCGTGAAAGGATTCTTCCTGAGTTTTCTGCTGTAATCCATGAATACCGGAATACCATACTTTGAGAGAATCGTATCAGCATATCTGTCAAAGCCCTCCATGTCACCGGTCACAATAGTTATATCCTTATATCTCATCCCGCGTTTGATGAGATTTCTGATTTCCTCTGCAGCCAGTCGTATCTCCGAAGCCGGATCCGCCGCTGTATATATCTCTAACGGAGATTCTGACTTATCATCGCTATAATATTCCGAAATAGGATACCGAAATACATTTCTGCTCAGATGAACCAGTTCCGGATGACGGGAGGTATTTCCCTCCATATAGATCATTCTCGGTTTGAAGCCTATACATTCCTGAAGGCTTCTGATAGTTTCATTACTCTGTCTGAAAATATCATGTTCTCTGACGACCAGCCCTTTCTTCAGAATGTCAGGATCTATACATATTCCGAACTTTACACTCCCGGCTCTCCGGGATAACGCTCCGATTACATTTAGCTGATCCGGTGTATAGCCTCTGAACTCATCAAAAATAAAAGAGGTTCCATCAGTTATATTACATGGTTTATCTGATATCAGAAGTTTGGCAAGAGTCTTCATCCTGTCCTCTGATATACCACTGTCCATCTGCCCCAGTACTTCCAGAAAACCATCATAAATAACAGACACATCTTCCAGTTTTGCAGCCAGGGAAGTCTTGCCTGACTTCCTCATTTCATCAATAACCTTCTCTAAATCTCCAACCGAAATATTGTATTGGATGAATTCACTTATCAGAGATTTCATCTCTGAAATAAAACCGGATTTATCTATACTGCTGCCATAGACCGAAAGGTTTCCGGACCTCTCTCCCGAAACAACACGAATAAGCATGCTCTTCTCATACTCCTCCAGTACGGAAGTATCACGCACGCCCATAGCCTCGAATATTCTGAACGCCAGACGACTGAAGCCGAGAATATCAATATTCATGAAACCCGGTCTGCCATAAAGTTCCTTATTCATTTCTATAAGTTTTTTCTCATATGCATTTCCTGCCTGATCCGGAACTACAATTATATAATTCTTCTCAGGATGGTCATACGCTTCCTTCAGAGTATCCCTGCAGAGCTTATATGTCTTGCCCGACATGGATACACCGGCTACTATATCAAACGCAGTTTCCAAGGTTATCCCTCCTGCCCTTTCTGTTTATTCCTCATCTCATTACTATTCACAAAGCCCGAAATATCTTACTTAGTATACCACAAATATTTCTTGTAAAGAACTGAAATAATGAGTATAATTGTTTCTGTAATTATGTACTAAACCTATCGATAATTTTCAAACTTTTCTTAATTACAGGGGGTAAAAAAATGCAAGTATTCAAAATTAATTCGTCGTACAATAACCTTATCAATCTCAAGGTATCTCAGGGACATTTCGCCACCACATCATCTCATATAAATTATTATATAGACCTTACCACTCTTAAGGCACGTGCCAGCGAGGCCAAGGCAGTGGCCAAATCTATGAGTCATGAATATATGGCAACTACCATTGTTGATACCATTGTATGTATTGATAAAACCGATGTTATCGGAGCTTATCTTGCAGATGCTCTTACTGACGAAGGTATAATGTCAATGAACGAGCACAAAACAATGTACGTTACTACTCCTCAGCTGAATTCAATGGGACAGCTTACATTCAAGGATGATGTAATCCCCATGATCAAGAACAGACATGTACTTCTTCTTCTTGCAACAGCTACAACAGGACAGACCACAGAGAAGGCAATCGAATGTATCACCTATTACGGTGGAACCATT
The DNA here is from genome assembly GCA_902782965.1 of uncultured Lachnospiraceae bacterium. Taxonomy (GTDB): domain Bacteria; phylum Bacillota; class Clostridia; order Lachnospirales; family Lachnospiraceae; genus Eubacterium_Q. Next base: position 3,505 of record CACZPG010000124.1, on the reverse strand, counting down.
GCAGGAATATCCGCTATTTTCTCTGCCGTAGATAACGTTCAGGGACATGATATTCATTCCATTTTCCATATGAAGGATATTGAAGGATATGCCTCCTACAGTTCTCACGACTGTCCATTCTGTAAAGCCGGAGTTCCTCTTGACGGACTTGTTTCTGCAGGTGGTATTTCAGGAAGCAAATTCACCTACGACGGAATTACACACCTGTCCTAATTAAATATATGAATTTCTCGGAATCATTTCCGTTTCATTCAATCAAAAGATGCGCCTCTCAGGGCGCATTTTTTGATTATCGCAAGCAACACTCTTTTTTACACTACAAATATCAGAATCTGTATAAAACACAGCATTTTCCCTTTGCTCCATAAAGCATTTCCTTTTATAATGAACTTATATTCCAGTAATCATCGAAAAATCGGAAATCACGCGTTATCTTATGAAAGGAAATTTAGTTATGAAAACAGCCGATATTATCAACTATATTCAGAGCAACCAGCTTGATGAAAAGCTTATGGATATATATCTTGACAGAGATAAATTAACCTATCAGAGACAGAGATATATTGACGCCGTTAACAGCTACCGTGACATATATTCAACCGGCACCGATTACAATGACGATATCCTGATAGTAAGTGCCCCCGGTCGAACCGAGGTTGGTGGCAATCATACGGATCATCAGAGAGGACATGTTCTTGCAGCCTCTATAAATGATGATGCTGTTGCTATAGCTGCCGGAAATTCCTCCGGAATAGTTAATGTTAAATCCGAGGGTTATGATCTTATCAGTTTCTCTCTGGATGACATTTCCAAAGATCCGTCCGAGGAAGGAACCACAAAGGCTCTCATCAAGGGAGTAATTGCCGGAATCAAAGAAAGAGGTTTCAGTATCGGTGGTTTCGATGCCTATATTACAAGTGATGTACTTGGAGGATCAGGACTATCCTCCTCTGCTGCTTTTGAAACCGTTATAGGCAATATCTTATCTGCCTTATATAACGAAATGAAGATTGATGCTGTTACCATAGCAATGATAGGTCAGTACGCAGAGAATTATTATTTCGGAAAGCCCTGCGGTCTAATGGATCAGATGGCATGTTCTGTGGGAAGTCTATGCCATATAGACTTTGCAAATCCGGACAAACCAGAGATAGAAAGAATAGAACTTGATATGGAGAAGGAAGGCTACTGCTTATGTATAACAGATACTAAGGGAAGCCACGCCGACCTTACTCCTGACTATGCAGCTGTACCTGCAGAAATGAAAGCAGTTGCTGCTCTCTTCAACAAAGAAGTTCTGATAGAAGTATCTGAGGATGAGATTCTGAAGAATACAGCCATGATCAGAGACAAAGCAGGAGACCGCGCTCTTCTCAGAGCGCTTCATTTCTACGAAGAAAATAAACGAGTTATAAATGAAGCCACTGCCCTTAAAGATGGTGATTTCAAAGCCTTCCTGTCAAATGTTAAGGCTTCCGGGGATTCTTCTTTCAAATTCCTTCAGAATGTATATACAAGTCATGATATAGAACACCAGAACGTGTCTATCGCTCTCTGCATAAGTGAGATGATTCTCGGAAATAACGATACGGCCGGCGGTGTCAGCCGTGTTCACGGCGGTGGATTCGCCGGAACGATTCAGGCCTTCGTAAAGAACGAGAAGGTTGCCGAATACAAAAAGGCGCTTGACAATGTATTCGGAGAAGGCGCCTGCGCAGTACTGAAGATTCGCAAATATGGTGGCATACGGGTTATCTAATTAACAGACTCCGGTTACAATTACAGCGAATTTGAACAGAGTATAACAGCAAATATAATTGTTCTTTATATACACATATAAAATGCCGTTAACAGATTACAGATAACAAGGAGAATCCTAAATGACAGATATTAATATTCTCATAAAAGAACTGATAACCTACGGAAGGAATAACGGGCTTATCGATGAAGCCGACACCGTTTATACAACCAATAAGCTGCTGGAATTCTTTAAGGTCGATGAATATACAGATGTTGCAAGTAATCCGGAAGACACTCGAAGTCTTCAATTAATCCTGGATGACATGATTGAATATGCCCTTCAGTCAGGTCTTATGGATAATGATACCATAACCTACCGTGATCTTTTCGACACTGCAGTCATGGGACTCATAACTCCGGCCCCATCCATAGTTCGTGCAGAATTTGACCGGTTATACCGTCAGTCTCCCAAGGCTGCAACTGACTATTATTATAAATTCAGCAAGGCTACTAATTATATTAGAACAGACCGTATCGCTAAGGATGAGAAATGGATTACTTCTACAGAATTCGGCGATCTGGACATAACAATCAATCTTTCCAAACCTGAGAAAGACCCCCGGGATATAGCAGCTGCCGGCCAGGCTAAGAAGTCGGGTTATCCGGCCTGTCTTCTCTGTATGGAAAACGAGGGCTATGCCGGTCATTTCTCCCATCCTGCCAGACAGAACCATAGAATCATTCCGATCAGTCTGGATGGAGAAGATTACTTTCTTCAATATAGTCCGTATGTATACTACAATGAACACTGCATCATATTTAATAAGAAGCACACTCCCATGAAGATTAATGCTTCTGCCATGAGAAAGCTTCTGTCCTTTGTCAGTGTCTTTCCTCATTATACAGCCGGGTCAAATGCCGATCTCCCTATTGTCGGAGGGTCTATCCTTTCTCATGATCATTTCCAGGGAGGCGGTTATGAATTCCCAATGGTAAGAGCTCCTTATGATACGAATTTCATTATTCCCGGATACGAAGATATATATTCAGGAATAGTCAAGTGGCCTCTTTCGACTATTCGTCTTCAGGGAAAAGATATAGAAAGAATCGTGGAATTAGCAGACAAGATACTAAGCTGCTGGAGAGCCTACACAGATGAGGATGCATTTATATTTGCTGAGACCGATGGAACTCCTCATAATACCATCACTCCGATTGCCCGAATGAGAGAAGCCGGAAATCCTAATAATAAACTTGATCCTTCATCAGATGTATATGAACTTGATCTGGTGCTCAGAAATAATATAACTACCGATGAACATCCTCTCGGTGTATATCATCCACACGCAGTTTATCATCATATCAAGAAAGAGAATATCGGCCTGATAGAAGTAATGGGACTTGCTGTTCTTCCTGCAAGACTCAAGAAAGAAATGCTTACTCTCGAAAATATAATAATGAACAGAGGTAATCTCCTATCCGATGAAAGCATCAGCAGTCATGTAGACTGGGCCAGAGAGTTCCTGCCGAAATACGGATATAATGTGGATGAAAGCGGAAATATCACCCCAAGTAACATTAACAATGGATCCGACAATAATGATATTACAGAAAAGAAAAACAGTATTGAAAAAATGCTTCATGACGAGATTGGCTATGTATTCTCCGGTGTGCTTGAAGATGCGGGAGTTTATAAGCAGACAGACGAAGGCAGAGAGGCATTTATGCGATTTATTAAATCACTGTAATTTAACAAAAAACTCCG
>CACZPG010000123.1 GCA_902782965.1 uncultured Lachnospiraceae bacterium | reverse complement strand
TTCCTCTCTTATCACTTCCGGCAATCACAATCAGCTGTCTTCCATCAGAAATAAGCGGGAAGAAACCATAAACCTCACGTTTTCCTTTGATTTTCTCGTAAGAGATATCCCCCTTCTCATTTAAGCTCTGAAGGAGCGGACTTCTTCCCAGGGTACCGAAAATCACGTATATTTCGGAAGCTCCTGAATTCTCTGTTATGGTTTCATCCGATAAGCTCTTCAGTAATTCAGCTCCGGAAACCACATCCACTTCTGCGTCTGTCACAAGACGCACGTCCTCCATAACCTTCTCGGATATTTTCGTGACACCACTGAAAGCATCTGTTTCCTGAACAAAATGTACTTTAGATTGTTTATTGATTATTATTCTGTCAACAGCCATATTCTATACCTATTTTTCATATTTAAGATAATTCCAGGAACCGCCTGTAAGAGTTACCTTATCATTAATCTCGTGATTTACCGGAGTCACCTTATCCGGTTCTGCCATGGAATTTCCGGCCTTGAGATCATCGCCTTCCATGGAAATGTGTGATACAAGTCTGAAGCCGTCAAGTCCTTCAATTTCCAGTTCCGCAGCTTCACCAATCTTCCTGTTTACTGCAAATACAGAAAGAGTCTTTCCATCTTCAGATAGAACTGTGGCAGCATCCACACATGGAGTATTCTCAGATTTACCTGCTGTAAAGGTTTCACTCTCTACCTCAGTTTTAAGGGCAGTTCCACGGCCGTTTATAGAGGTATACATGAAAGGATAGAATATAGTCTGCTTCCATACTCCTCCACCTGTTTCAGTCATGATCGGAGCGATTACATTTACCAGCTGGGCAAGACATGCTATCTTAACTCTGTCAGCATGTTTGAGAAGTGTGATCATAAGGTCACCTACTACGATTGCATCCTCAAGATTATACATATCTTCAAGAAGCGGAGGCGCTACCTGCCATGGTTCCTGCTTCTTATCCTGCTCATTACTGTGGAACCATACATTCCATTCATCAAAGGAAAGCATGATAGTCTTGTCAGATTTCTTCTCTTCCTTAATCTTGTCGCAGATATCCACTACGTCCCCGATGAATTTATCCATAATCGCAGCAGAACCGAAATACTGCTGTGAGTCATTGTCGGGATTTCCATAGTAGCTGTGAAGAGAAATGTAATCCAGATGATTATAAGCTTCTCTGAGGACCGTCTCCTCCCACTCTCCGAAGGTAGGCATTTGAGGCCCTGAGCTGCCACAGGCAACCAGTTCGATCGTAGGATCCACCATCTTCATCAGCTTGGCTGATTCACAGGCAATTCTGGCATATTCCATAGGTCTCTTGGTTCCTATCTGCCAGTCTCCATCCATCTCATTTCCCAGACACCATACTTTGATACCGAAAGGCTTCTCGAAACCGTTTCTGCGTCTCATCTGGGCATAGAAGGTATCCGTCGAAGAATTACAATACTCTACAAGATTTCTTGCATCATCTGCACCTCTTGTTCCGAGATTAACCGCCATCATTACTTCTGAACCCGCACGTTTAGCCCACTCCTGGAATTCATCTATACCGACCTCATTAGTCTCGATAGATCCCCAGGCAAGCTCCATTTTTCTCGGACGTCTTGACTTATCTCCTGTTCCGTCTTCCCAGTTATAACCGGACACGAAATTACCACCCGGATATCTTACCATTGGAACATTCAGTTCCTTAATTATTTCCATAACATCCTGACGAAAGCCCATATCATCCGCGGTAGGATGTCCGGGCTCATAAATTCCGCCATAAACAGCTCTTCCCAGATGCTCTATGAAAGAGCTGTAGATTCTGTTATCTATTCTGCTTATTTCGTTTTCCTTATTGATTCTTATTGTTGCTTTCATTTCCTTCCCCCTGTAGGATTCATATATTTCCTGTTAAATCCTTCACTTCGTTAAACCTAAAACTTATACATAAATTCTCTTTTAATCCAGTTCGAAGCTTCGTACCTGGATAGAGCTGGCCTGACCTTTGTAGGTAATATAAAATGCATATACACCGTCAGGAAGGCTTATGTCACAGCTTCCCTTCGTCCAGATATTTGTATTATGAACTTCTATCTCACCAAGAACCTCTGAGTCAGGAGCAGTTCTGATTTCGAATACCCCGTCTCCGTAACCTCTGGTATACAGACTGAAGTTCTTAATGCCTTCACACTTATAATATTTGAAGCCCATGGTAGTCCCATCTGTTATTCCACTTATAAACGACTCCGGCTTCTCCATTCCCTCATCCTGTCTCTGCTTTACAGTAGGCTGTCCCGGTCTGCCTATATACATTTCCTTCTCCTTTGTATACAGATTGCAGACTGTATAAGCCTCGTGTATTCCTTTTCCGGTAAGGGGAGCAGTATTTAATCCCTGAGAAGTTATCTCTACCTGCTTAATGCTTCCATCCTCTTCGAAATGAATTATCTCAGCACAGGCCTGTCGGCTATACCAGGTTCCGTTGGTATGACGGTGATAGAAGATATACCACTCTCCGTTAATCTCAACTATGCTTCCGTGATTATTGGCTCCGTACATGCCCGGTACATCGCTCTCTTTATAGGAATCTATTCCGATATCTGCATTACTTACTATGACTCCCCCGTAAGTAAAAGGTCCTTTAAGAGAATCCGAGGTTGCATAGCAGAGTTCATGCATCCATACAGAGGAATAAATGAAATAATATTTATCTCCCCTTTTTCTAATGGATGAGGC
>CACZPG010000122.1 GCA_902782965.1 uncultured Lachnospiraceae bacterium | reverse complement strand
TGAACTTAGAAACCTCATCAGTATAGACAGGATATATAAACCTGAGATAGAGGCTGCAGAGCGTGAGAACAGGCTCTCCGGCTGGAAGAAAGCAGTAGAACGCAGCCTCGACTGGGCGTGAGAAGTATGTTGAGTGAGTTCGTCTCAGAAAAAGGCCACGATTTTTACCTAAGGTTACCTGAACCGAGCGGAAGCGATGTCCCCTTAGGTAAACAATTCGTGGCCCCATTAAATATTTTTGTAATAGAATATAGCCAGATTGGTTCTATCCCTCAGCTCCAGTTTGCTGAGAATATTGCTGAGATAATTGCGGACAGTTCCTTCCGAGAGGAAGAGGCGGTCCGCTATTTCTTTGTTAGAGAGACCTTCTGCTACACATTTAACTATCTCAAATTCCTGATCTGTCAGACCGAAGCTGCTGAAACCAGCTGAGTCAGCTTTAGTATCGGCTCCATCAGCCTTTGTGTCAGAATCGCTACTGGCTTTATCAGCTTGTGACAATGAACGGTTCAGGATATCAGGAAGCTTCTCTGTAACTTCATTTCCGAATACAGTCTGACCACTGTAAACTGCCTTAAGAGAAGGTATTATGGAATCAAAATCCTGCTTAATGATATATCCTTTGGCGCCAATGGTCAGCGCTTTTACTATATATTCATCATCATTAAAAGTGGTGAGATAGAGTATTTTCGCATCACTATGTTTCTTCAGAATATCTTCTCCGGCTTCAAGTCCTGTCATTCCCGCCATACGTATGTCCATCAGAAGAACATCCGGTTGATGCTCCTCATATAGGCGGATTGCTTCGGCTCCGTCATTCCCGGTTGCAAGAACCTCTATGTCTTTATCTGATTCTACTATGGTTTTAAGAGACATGGCCACGAGTTTGTCGTCATCTACTATTAATATCTTCATTTTTTTCTCCTGAAATTAAATGCAAATATACTCAGTTGGTTATTGGTTATTATCTTCATATAGACTTGATTATCTAACTTTGTTTAGGGATAGATACGAATACCCTGAAACCGTTATCTGTGGAAATATTCAGAGTGCCGTTTACCGATTCGACTCGTCCACGTATATTTTCAAGGCCCATACCATATTCTGAATTATGTAAACCGTCGGAATGGTTCTGGTCAGATGCTGCCGGCTTTGTATCTGAAGAAGAATTCATGGATGAATCTTCAGAAGTTTCCCTGGAATCACCTCCGGAATTATAACTGGAGCTTCTCGATTCGTTAAGTGTATAGTCATGGATGATAAGCTGATACATGGAAGGGTGTTCATTAAGCCTTATATCCACATCGCTGCTGTAACTATGTTTCATTATATTGGATATGCACTCCTTGGTTATTCCGATAATTGCATATTTAACAGGACGAGGAGTATCTTCTCCGATATCTATATCTAAATGAACGTTGAATTTGTTTTTCAGTGGTTCGATTAGCTGATATATATTTGATCTGACATCTATGGAATCGTCATGCAGATCGTGAACACTGCTTCTTATATTGTTCATGGCATCATCCAGGGTTTGTCTGACACCTTCCAGTTCGCTGTGAATGGGTTCTTCCTTATGGATAGCCAGAAGGGCGCCCATCTGGAGTATGGCACGGGAGAGAGTGTGCCCTACATTATCATGAATCTCCCTGGCTATTCTGTTTCTTTCTGAGAGCTGAGCATTATATATTTCTGTGTCTCTCGCCTGGATCAGCTCAGTATTCCTGGATCTGAGCAGGGTATTCTTTTCGGCGGAATCGTCTCTAAGCTTTCTGTAATCCTTCTTGATCACATTTTTCTCTTCGGTATAGATACAGAGAATTATGGCTAGAATGATGCAGGTAAGTATGTATAAAGATAATCTTGTTTCAAAGACAGGATAGGTTATGCTTCGGATGTAAGCGATTAGAGAAAGGCCGGCTGCAGGATAGTTTCTGCTTCTGATAATGTCGTACATTATTACCGGAAGCATTACAGTGGCAGGCGGGTAGAATATGCATAGAAGGACAGCAGCTATTTCAATAACAAATGCAACCCATTCATTTACATTTTTAGGTTTCATTGACAGTTTGAAATCTTCTCTGCTGATCAGGTAATAATTCAGTGCACTGATTATGATAGAAATATTTAGAACCACAAGAAAAGTATTGCCATGCATTATAGAACACATGGCGAATACTGATAGAACGTGTATTATAATTTTATCTACTAATCTGCTCATATAAGTAGTTTAACACTAAATGTGAATATAGTTCAACAAAGACTTACAGTTAATCTCTAATCAGCGACCTGATATATTTGGCATCTTCTTCCGAAATGTAGGCATAATCCCCCAGATATTCGATACACATTCCTTTGTCGGTTTCTTTAAAGCTAAAGTCGAAACAGAATAAATCGTCAAAAGAATAGAAGATCATATAGCCATCATTA
>CACZPG010000121.1 GCA_902782965.1 uncultured Lachnospiraceae bacterium | reverse complement strand
TCCTCATCACGAAAAATACTCCTGACAACAGCCGGTTTAATAAATGGAAGCAGGTAGATATTTATCGGACCATCGCTGTCATCCATAGTGTATTTTTTAACTGTGCCGACATATACCGGAGAGAGATGAATCCCAGTGTTGTCAACAAGTGCTCCATGATCTGCAAATCTTATAGCAGAATCGTGGTTGCCACTGATTGCAAAAACCTGCACCTTCTTCTCCGCAAGACTGATAAGAAACTCATCCCAGAGACGCATAGCATCCTCAGATGGAATGGACTTGTCGTACACATCCCCAGCAATAATCACTCCATCAGGTTTTTCCTTTTTGATTATGGTTAGAATTTCCTTTAATATGTATTCCTGATCCTCAATCATGGAAAACTCATTTACACGTTTTCCCAGATGGAGATCTGATAGATGGATTAATCTCATATCATTTCCTCGTATCTTTCTTGTTTCTTCAATGGCTGCAGGCCCGGGTGGGCAGGTGGTTAGGAAAATGCCCGATAACGGACTTCCTGGTTTCAGGATCATAATAGAAATATATCCGAATCATGTTGTCGTCTCTACCCTTTCCGGATTTGATGTGCATGTCCATCAGCACATCTTTGCCATTTACCTTTATTGTATATTTATCTTTGTGGATTTCTGTGGAGCCCTGGCCGCTGCCTGTGGGTTCTGCCTTATAGCCTGATTCTTCCGGATCATATAACCTGGCAGCATTGGGATTTATGGCCACTCCACCTTCGTTTCTGTATCGGGTGTAGCCGTACAGATAGTGAATCATCATGCAGAGTTTGTGCCAGTCAATATTTCGGTTGTCATCCTTTAATGATTTCACTGCATCAGGATGTAATTCGATCACATCGGAATAGTATTTCTCAATCCAGGCAATCAGCTCATCCTTCTTATCCTTTGACACAGCAGGAAGATTGAGTATAGGAAGATAGCGTTCTTTTTCCTCACTGATTTCAGCCTTTCGCATCATATCATCACTCATTCTGAGTGCCTCCAGCCTTCGAACCTCATCCTCCAATTCGCCTATCCGACCTTTTAGTTTCTCATTTTCCTGTTCACATTTATATGCATTACTGAATAATTTTGTCAGGTTTTTGTCCAGCGTCCTGTTATCTGATTCCAAACCATCATTTTTTCTCTGAAGAGCATCGTTATCTGTTCGCAGATCATCAATCTGAATTTTCAGTTTTGAAATTTCTTTTTCATATGCATTAGATAATTCCTCAACACTCAATTCATTTTCTTCGGAATCATCCGCTTTTGTAATCTCCCACCAGGATGGTTTGAAGACAAATGTACTAAAACTGATATTTTTACGACATGGTTCTTTTTGAGCTCTCAGCTTGATAGTTTCCAGAAAATTCTCTGCAACTGGTTCATAGTAATCCGACGGAAAGTCTTTTCCCTTTGTACTTCTATAGAAAATCAGCTGACCTTCCCCGGCAACTTCATTTAACTCTTCAACCTTCATAGTCTGGCTGAACAGTTTTGCCGGGGTGTTTTCCCAAACTACTACATGAGCAAAACCCAGAAGACTCTGAGTCTTCTTATCTACTTCTTCCACATTATCCTTATAGAATTCTCCCGGCACAAAAAGGATCGGCATCTGACGATTCTCAGAATCTATCAGCTCAGAGAACATTCTCTCACAGGCTTCTCCAGATTTACCGTTCAACATAACCGGTTTCTTCATGAAAGCATATTTCTTATCCAGTCCGTATTCCGTAATCACCAGATTTTTGTCAAAAAACATATCTCTAATAAAGCCCGGTCTATATCCGATTGCATCTTCCAGATTCGTATCCGGTTCCCTGCAGGACTCACGTATTCCCAGGGCTACTGAATCGGTTAATAGATGTACGAAGATTTCTGTGGTGAAATTTCTGCCATAGATATCTTTTCTCTCATTTCCATTATCCGGCTCCGTAAGGCGTACAAGCCAGGCAGTTCTCTTATTGGTATATACAGCTTCAAAGTCGATAAAGCTGAAGCCATAGATATTCTTAGATTCTTCTAGCTTGAAATTCTGATAATCTTCAGGTTCCGGGAAGGACTCTCTCAGAAATACAGTATCCGGATACTTTTCAAACACATCCTCTCCCAGACGATTGCGAAACCATCTCATGATATATAGAATTGTTTTCGCAAAAATATGCTTTGAAGATAGTTCATCTGCCGGATGAATCTCAAGAAATGCCTGATATGTATAATACTGCTTGAAAAATGCAAGCTTCGTGGTCTTCGCCAGGGAAATAACAGCACTTTCGCTTTGAGCCATTTCCGGTTCACCAGGAGAAGCATTATTGGTAACGGTATTATTTGTATCAGTATTTTTTGTGTCAGTATTTTTTGTATCAACTTTTTTTGAAACATTCTTCATCTGTTTCTGCATCAGTTTATTAAATTGTTTTTTGTTTCTTACTGCCATAGTACCCCCCAACCTAAATCGCAAAAAGCAGCCGGAATGATCAGCCGAGCCTTCAGCCAGCAATAATCAATCCGTCTGCTTCATACAATAAATATATATTTCAATCTAATGCCTCTTCATCTCCGGATGATTCTCATAGAATATACGCTTATCTTCGTACATACGTTCATCCGCATATCTGAGAGCTGTTCTTACATTTTCCTTATTTGCATCGTGGCAGCTTCCTATTGCAAAGCTTACTTTATCATACTTCTTTGAAACCTCTCTGAGGGTATCAACTTTTCTGTCCAGTTCCTCCGGAGTAATATTCAGACTGATAATAATGAATTCATCTCCACCTGCTCTGAATATTTCTTCTTTCTTGAAGACCTCTTCAAGCGCTTTGGCTGCATCCTTAAGAAGGGTATCACCTGCACTGTGACCATAATCGTCATTCACTACTTTAAGTCCATTCAGATCCGCAAAGATAACTCCGACAGATTCGTCCTTGTCATCCGGCTCGTCTGCCAGTTTGTCCACGAAATTATTCATTTCGTTACGATTCAATACACCGGTTAGCATATCCTTGGAACTGAGAACCTTTAATCTGTCAAGAAGCAGATAGTTATTTATTTCTGAAGCAAGAATAAATGTAGTAATTTCAAGAGTTTCTTTGATTGTAATCGCATCATCAGCATTGTAATTGATGGCCCAGACATACCCCAAAAGTGTATCTTTAAATTTCAGAGGGAACAGAACTATGTTCTTAGCTCCGGCAGCAGTCAGTGATTCATACCAGATAGGACTTCTTTCTTTAACTATCTCCATATCCTGATCATTCTTCACTATCAGACAGTTGCTGCCTGCAATAACATCCTTCCATGTGTCCGCTATATCATAGAATTTATCATCCACATACTTATGCATTGTAACAAGATTGGTATCCTTGGAAAGAGCCTCACATAGAACGAAACAGGTTCTCTCATAGGTATCCATCAGAAAGACACAGCAATGCTCAGCATCACACATATCTCGAATATCAGCGATAACCTCATCCATTGCAGCTTTGAAATCTTTATTAGCTCTTATCTTAAGACAGGTCTCAAGCACATGAGCAGAAACATCTGCAGAAAGAGTCGACATTCTTTCTGTATTTGCTTCGAAATTAATTTCCATGGTATAGGTACAGAAGCACTTATTGCCTTCTCTATATTCCACAGGAAGAAACGTCATATTAAACCAGATTCCCGGCATTCTCTCCGGCCTTGCATAAGAATGAAGACATTTCCTCTCGACAGCCGCTCTATAGCAGTAATCTTCAAAATTCAGATCTCTTGTAAGATAAGTCGTATACTCTGCATTCGGTGTAAATTTCTTAACAAGCATCTCAGCTCCGGGAGCAGGATTCTCTATAGAATCAATATAAGACTTATTGCCGGCTACGATACAATACTTGCCGGCTTTTCCATCCCCCAGATCCTCAACAGAAACCACACAGGTCATAGCCCCAAATCCATTAACATATTCTTGAAAATCCATATAATAAACCCCTAAATAATATACCTCTACTGACGAAGTCTGCTTTCAACTTCTACACTTTATAATTATACTACACTTTATAGGATTTTTAATATCATTTTTTATTCTATCCAAAAATTTTGTATATTTTTACTAATACTAAAAAATAACAAAACTATGCACCGGAATCCACGAAAAAAAGTGCCACGGACGAATCCGTGGCACCTTGCTTTGCATTTATTACTTAACCTCATTGAAGCCTTCGCGTGCAGCGTAGGTTGTATGAAGAAGTTCATGTGACTTGTGGCTGTTAGGCTCACCAAGGAACTTCTCATAAAGATCAATGATCTGAGGATTCTTATGTGACTGACGAAGAGTCTGTCTCTCATCCTCTGAGTAAAGAGCCTGTGCTCTCTTCTCTTTGTATGTATCCATGATATCATCTGACTCATTAGGAAGGAAGCACTCACGAACGTATGGCTGTCCACCACCGTTGATACATCCACCAGGACATCCCATGATCTCGATGAACTGATATTTTGACTTTCCTTCTCTTATCTCATCAAGGAGT
>CACZPG010000120.1 GCA_902782965.1 uncultured Lachnospiraceae bacterium | reverse complement strand
TATCCGAAACGTTAGAATTATATGCTCTTACTACAAGAGAATTAAGAAGATTGATGATAGGTGTATCATCATCTGCATCTTCAACATTAACCTCAATAATATCATCTTCTGCAAGTGAAGATTTGGCAGCCTTATCAGCCGCTTTCTTGGCAGCTACTTCAGAATAATAATACTGAATGGCATTCTCAAGAGGCTGTTTCTCCGTAAGCTCTATACGCAGGTCTGTACCAGCCACCTGACGAATATCTTCTATTCCATAGAAATTAAGAGGATCGTTTGTAAGAAGGTAGAGAACTCCATCCTCAATCTTATATGCCATCATTCCATATTTCTCAGCAAGCGGCTGAGGAATAAGCTCAACTGCATTGATATCAACCGAAAGATCTGAAATATTTACAACATCATACTGAAGTCTTCGTCCAAGAGCTTCAAGCATCTGTTTCTCTGTTATAATATTCAGCGCAATAAGAGCACCACCAAGACGTACTCCTTCATGTGACTTGGAATAATCCAGGGCAGCTCCTATATCATCATCGGTAACATATCCGAATTCCTTCAGGACATCTCCTATTCGTATATTCTTGTTTGATTTCATTTCCATGTGGTTGTCCTCTTTAAGATTCCGATTTATTGTTCTTCCACCTGTACATCTACTACTTCATCACTTGAAGTTCCATCTGTTGATTCTGCAGCAGCTCCGTCCTCTGACTGAACTGCATCCTCAGAGGAATTAACATCAGAAGTATCACACATATATATTTCAAGACGTACTGTAAGAGACTTTCTTATTACTACTTCTAATGCCGTATCAGAAAGCTCCTCAGCAGTTACTCCATCCTCAGTAGTTTCAGAAGCCGCCTCTGTTTTCAAAGCGCTTTCAGAAGATTTACTTATTATGTTTCCTTCTGCATCACGTCTGATAACATCACGGAATTCGCCCCATGAATAACCAACGAGAAGAATTCGCTTATCTATTCCAATAATATCATTCAAAAACGCATGAAGATCTTCAACTTCTCCGCCTACAGTCATAGTAACAGGAACGGCATAAATATCTGTATTCGGCTGATAACCACCTACTTCGCCACCCATTACTTCATTCATTATTTCCATTTCGGTTTTAGTCTTCTTCTTACCCGGAAGTAGTGATGTAGGATCAGATTCAGCTTCCTCGGATTCTTCACTTGCCGCACCCTCATATGCCTCCATCATCTGCTGCTGGGTCGTATAAAGAGTCGAATACTGATAAGCTGTTCTGGCTGTAGGATTTCCGGGCATAGTAAATGAAAGATCATATATATCAAGCCCTCTATCTGATGCAAGTTCCGTCATCATCCTGTCAATTTCCGATGATTTCATTACCTGATAGAATTCATCTTTTCTTTCAGCTATTTTATTCTCATAATCATCAGCCTGAATTGATACAGTTCCTGTATTCACAAGCTTAAGCTGATTTATCTTCTTTTCATCTTCTTCCTTCTCGATTTTACTCTCAAGCTTAATATATTTCTTAGCCTGAGGAAGAATACCCCAATATCCAATTGCTACCACAATAACAAATAGAAGCATTCCGACGAGGAGTTTCTTATCGCGTTCTGTCATAGTTGTCTTCATAGCTTACTCCTCCTCTCTTCCTACTGATTCTGCAAGTGTGCAGTCTACATGAATATCATAGAGACCTTCCTGATCATCATAGGAATATCCCGTATGATCAACAGTCATAAATATATCCTCTTCGAGGAGTTTATCTATATATTTGTAAATGTCATTAACGCTTCTTGCTTTTGCAGAGAAGGATACCTTTCCGGCCTCAGCATCGAAGCTCAGTATCTCTATCTCAGCATATCCAAGAGCTGTATCTTCTATAGTCTTGATAATATCATCAGTACATACAGGATATGAATCAATAGTCTCCACAACTGTATTGATTGAGTTATACTTAGCCAGCATTTCATCTCGTCTGGCAACTTCAGAATCATACATAGCTGTCTGCATTACAACAGACGGATCCTCATTATATGCTTTGACCTCATCATACTTATTCTGCCTGATAAGTCTCAAGGTTAGCACAACACCAAAAAGCACTAACATAAATATTAAGGTTGCAACTATGGTGATGATTCTTCCCTTTGTAGCCGGATCAATAGATTTCTCAGCATCATCCTTAAGACTGAAATGTGTCAGGAAGTTACTTTCCCTACCCTGATCATAGAGACCACTGATTGCAAAGAGTGACTCTTCAGCCTCATGATTAATACTAGCATTATTACTTAATCCGGTATTATAAAGCTCAATAGGAGCATTAATACCATGATCGGCAACAGTCTGACTGTAACCGCTTATATCAGTTTTATTTGTACCTGCAAGATAAACCTTCTCAATCTGAGACTCAAGCTTCTGAGCACTCATAAACTGCTGCAGCTGATTCAGCGAACGGGCCAGGTCATCAAGATACTCTTCTGTTCCGGGTTCGTTAAAACATCTGATGGAGTTGTAGTACTTGAATTCTCCATCAACAAAGAGCACATTAGATACAAGGTTTCCATTTATAATCTGAAGGACAAAAGTCTTGCAATACTTTACTATATTGGTCTGAGCGTAACCAATAATACTTCCTTCACCGGATATGATACCCTTAAGATCAATACCCATATCAGCAAATATCTGAATGAATTCACGAAGCTGATCTTTAGGAGCCATCTCGGCATAAAGCTTGCGAACCTTTTTCTTCTTGTCTACACCTATCTGGGTATAAGCAAGGGTATTCTCATCATCCTCTCTCTGAAGATCTGAGAATTCACGCATGATAAATGCGAAGGTCTTCTTCTCGCTAAGATTAGGAACCTCCAGATTCTTACCCGCTATCTTGTTACTGTTAACAACCAGATACACATCCTTTTTAGGAAGATTCTGTGCATCCCAGAACTGTCTGATGTGGGCAGCCAGTGCCTCTGAATCCATAACTATACCATTAATGATACTACCTTCAGGAGCAGTTGTAGTATAGACATCCTTCAAAGTTGCTTTCTTGCCTCGGTTACCCACAGCAATCTGAATTATTTGGTTTGAAAAAAATACACTTACGCTCATATTGTGTCCTCGTATTTACGATTTCATTTACTTTTAGCCTGATCCACAAACAAAATTTTTACGCTTATCTGCAAACTATTTATTTACCCTGATCTGCAATTGACTGATAAGATCCGTAAATAGGCTGGATAACCGCAATCATGATAAAACCTACGATAACAGCCATTACAACGATCATTAAAGGCTCAACCATTGCTACAAGCTTTTCAATAGCTATTTCACTGTCATAGTCCATCTGATCAGCTATGGAAATAAGCATTTGATCAAGAGCACCGGTTTCCTCTCCTACCGAAACAGATGACGGAAGTTTCTTTACGAATCCATCAATACCGGCAAGTCCTTCTGAAAGAGGCTTTCCTCCTCTGATTTCGGCTATCATATTGTCGAACTGACTTTCTATATAAGTATTACCAATTGTAGTCTTAGCTATCTGTAAACAGGTTACAATAGGAATACCGGCAGAATACATACTTGCCAGAGTTCTTGAAAATCTAGCAGTATATATGATCTTACGAAGTTTTCCAATCTTTGGAATATGTATCTCAACCTTATCCATAATAAGCTTAACAGGAGGCAGAGATGTCACAAATTTGATAATAATAAACAGGATTATTGCAAAGAATATCAGGAGATACCACTTGGTTGAAACAAAATCACTTATTGCCATAAGTATCTTTGTCGCAGTCGGGAGCTCATCCATCTGTGCGAATAGCTGCTCAAACTGCGGAAGCACGAATCCCATGATAATGATAACAACAATGACGATGAGAACACCAAGTATCTTCGGATAAGTGGTCGAACTTTTAATCTTCTGCTGCAGCTTGTATTCCTTACTATAATACTCAGCCATATTTGCAGCAGTAGAATCCATATTACCGCCACTCTCAGCAGATCTGATCATATTAACGAATAGAGAAGGGAACGTACCACCCTGTTCCTCCATTGCATCGGACAGAGTCATACCGGAACGAACCAGTCTCAGAACATCTGCGTATATCTTACGCTCTGTTTCCGCAATAGATTCGTCTTCAGAAATAATTCTGAGCGCTTTGACAAGAGTAACACCGGCGCCAAGAAGTTTACTAAGATTGCGCGCAAAATCAGCCACACGGTCATATTTAAGTCTCTTATATGCCGCCCTGGCTTTAGCAGTCTCCTTAGCATCTACAAGCAGGAGTCCATCACTTTTCAGTTTACTTTGAAGTTCGGCCTCATCAGCTGCCTTCATTTCACCGGCTATAATACGGCCATCCGTATTTTGCGCACGGAATCTGTAGGTTGTTGCCATAAGTTAATACCATTCCCACATAATTTTATAATAAACCACATTTTATTGTAACTGTTTATTCAATTTATGTCAACTATTTCAAATCTTAACGTTATTTTCACATTATAATTTATGTTATTGTTTACGTTACTATTCACGCTACTTTTTTTTCATTACTATTTTTATTCTTAAAGTAATCAAATGTAATAAAAAATATAACCGTCAACACCCCGGAAATAATAAACATCAACGCCGCCAGAGGCTTAACTCCAAATAACAGAGTCCAGAGAACTGCAAACACCCCACCCAGAGTCTCCACGACTGTATACCTTGCTGAAACCGGAGCTCCACAATAACGGCATTTACCTCTAAGGCTTATCCATGACAATATAGGTATCATATCCTTCATATCGAGTTCATGTCCACAGGTAGTACACATCGACTTCCCCTGGGTGAACTGCATATGTTTCGGAAGACGATATATTACCACGTTCAGAAAGGAGAAGATACTGGCACCAATCGCAAAGAAAATAATCTCTATGAGAGTTCGTGCCGCTATTATCGATACTTCCAACAAGTCCATGGCAATTCTGTCTACCTTTCAAACTTACTACCGTCAATCACATCATAATACTATTCTTAAGTTCATCTACAACATCTATCTCTATCTCTATTCTTATTTCAAACTTGTACCATCCTTAATTCACGATGTCGTCTGAATCATCATAAGAATAGACTCTCATTATATAATCCACATCCCAGCTGATAGCTTCACCTTTCTTTTCAAAGGTAACTATATAATTATTCACCTCATACTGCATACCTGTAAGTTCATGTTTCGTCATACTATATGAAGTGATCTTGTATTCTCCTACAGGAGTATAGAGCTGCTCTACCCTTTCCTTAACGCCGTCTTCAAGCCCGTCCTTCTTTGCCGGGTTATAAATCGTTTTTCCGGCCGCATACATTTCAATATCAGCAGAACGAAGACTCATTCTGATATCCTTCGCATCACGTAAGGCTTCCTTCGCACCTGCACGTATTCTGAAAAAAGTAAACACAGATAGCCCGACAATCAGTGCTAATAAAAACACAAATATAATTCGGGCTATAAACGCTATATTGATTCTTGTTTTATTCTGTTCCATTCCCCTATCTCGTCCCCACAAATGATAGTTTTTATTGTTTCTTATTATACCTAATTAAATATTTATTTTCTAATCCACGTTTCTAATCACATTCCCAGATAATAAAAATCTATGAAGTGCAAGTTTATGGCGTATCCGGCATATTATACATCCTTACAAAACGGTAAAACTGATAATCACCATACTTTTCATTATGAAGTGTCATAACAACCAGAACAACATTCTTGTCATAGCTGTTTTCACTTATAGTCAAACCATATTCCGCAGCTTTAGCTGTAGCTTCGGTTAATTCCGGAGCTCCGGTCTTGAATGCATCACCACGAATAAGCTTGAATTCTTTTATTTCAAACCCGTTATACATGCTGTTATTAAAACGCCAGGTAGTTTCGTTTCTCTGAATAGATGTACTTCCGGTAATCTCAGCATATACTATTTCAAGCAGTTTATTATTTACCTGAACCGTAACTCTGGTATCTGTTCTGTCAAACATAGTTATCGATGATCCATATTTGTGATCAGCATCAACGTCACCATCAATAACAGGATTATTAGCCGGCTGAGATTCGTAATACTTAGCTCCTTCGATTTCGGAAACCACTTTCTCCATAACGATATCTCCCACCTGTTTCGCATAGGTTTCACACTTAATCTGATAATACATAGTGGTAATCGTACTAATTACAGATGCAGAAGCAGCGAGAAAAATCGCAAGCAAAGCAAAGCTTACTATCATTTCAACAAGCGTCATTCCGGAATTGTTCTTAACCAAGGACATTTGTATTCTGTTTTTAAAACGTCTTATTCTATCCATAACAAATCCTTACATTTATCACTTAACGAATCTTATTTCTTAATGAATCTCAGCACTTTAGGTGTAATAAGTTTCTGACTGTCTATCATACTATTCACTGACTTATACTCATCTGCAACTATCTGGTACAGTGGAAGTTTAAATGCAGTATAATCTGTACCTTGGGTATCCTTTACATTCTTATCCATTTGAGTACTTTCCGTATCAAGCATAAGATAGAAAACAGGACCCTTGGAAGAATCAAAAGTTAAACTATTTTTCTGCACCTCAGAGGCATCCCGCGCATCATCGGTTTTATAAATCTCCTGATTAAACTTCTCAATCACCGTATCCGTGTCATGACTCTTCATTCTCATAGAAGAACAGAAGAACACAACCTTATATATCATAACAAGAATGATAGTCAGCACAACAAAAGCCACAAGAGTTTCTACCATAGTTGAACCCTCATTGGATCTGAGAATCTTTATTATTCTGTCTTTTCCACTCTTATTTCTCATTCTGCTTCTACTCTTTCTCTATTCTCTACCGTCAAAAACAAATTCCCACTTCTCATTATGATTTATGGTATTACCCAACGGATTCTTCTTAGTATCAGGTCTTACTTCATCTATATGTTCCATATAAGTCTGATCATCTGTATCACTTGTATCAACCTTACTGACATTTATTGTATATTTGTTCAGCACAGTATAGGACTGGCTGCCGGAACTGCATATAATCTCGATGTACAGATGTGAACCGTTCTTATCATCCTCCGAAGCCGCTGCAATCTCATCATCTGAAAGTCCTGAATCTTCCGGTAAAGTCCAATACATACACAGCTTTATCTGTCCGGGAAATCCATCAACAGAATAATTGGTATTATATTTCAGGTCGAAATATCTGTAAGCATATTCCGAAGTATGTCCGGTTACGCCCGGATCATAATAAGGCCAGGTCACGTCTGAATTCTGAAGAAGATTCATTCTCAGATAATCCCATAACCAGCTGTTCTCATAGGCAGTCTCACCCTCCAGCTCGTCTTCCAGTGCAAGACTGAGGGAATTGGCCGCTTCAGAGCACTTAAGACTTGCCGCCCTCTTATTCTGTGAAGCATATAAAGTATAGCTGACCAGAAGAAGCGAGAACGCAAATATGATCAGAATACCAATAATAATGATCACAACAAAGAGCGCCGATCCACGGTTATTCTGTGCCGCAGAATAAAGACTAAGTCTTGCTCTATATGAAGTTTTATTAGTTTTTCTATTAATTTTCATATCAGATACCAGTCTTTATTCTCCGACAAAAGTATTATTATTATATGTTGTTTCATCATCCACAAAGGTCACAAAACTACTATCAAGTTTGCTGTCTATAAATGCACTCTTTCTGTTTGAATATGCACTAATATCAGCCGGTACAGGATTCTTGGTCAATCCAGTAATAATCTTATTATTAGTTACCTTACCATTTCTTTCATAGGTAAGAGCATACTGATTGCTTACGCCTGAAGGCTGAACATATAATCTCTTAGACCAATGATCTGTACTTAAATCTGTAACCACATCAGCTACCGATGAAGTATTCTGATTAGCCATAAACGGATTATCCCCCGGATTCTCACCGCCCGTTATTGTTACAATTCTATCTGCATCTGCAACAGCTTGTACTGCAGCATTCTGTCCATT
>CACZPG010000119.1 GCA_902782965.1 uncultured Lachnospiraceae bacterium | reverse complement strand
CCCTTATTTTTACACGTCAAAAAAAGCGCTTAAAACGCAAGTGTTAGAATAACATACTATAATATATAAAGTCAAGGGATAAATATGTGAAATGTATTTGATATTTTTAACAACAATTCCAGCAACTGACAATTATATCAGCTGCTGGAACTTTACGCATTATAGCTTATTCCTAATATCTTTGCAACTATGGAATTAATATGCTATATCTTCGATTCCCGAATCAGTAATCTGATGAACAGTAAAATCAATGCTATCGCCTGTAACGATGCTTTCCAATTCACTTACACTGTCATTATAGCTCATTGTGCAACTATCTCCTAAATAACCTGCCGCTGTTTGGTGTCGTGTCACTTCGTCACCTTTAGAAAAATCATATGAAAAGAATTCTGAATCATATAATCCAAGAGAATCCCTCACGTTCTGATCAAATACATAGCAATTAATAGACCTAAAATCATAACCATCCGAACCACTCCAATCAGAAAGAATAATCTGGTTATTATATATTTCTGTTTCAGGCGAACTGAGGTCACTGCAGAAAGAAGATTCTATTTTAAATACAACTTCGCCGTCTACTAATTCATAAACATCCAGCATTTCGAAGTTTGCTCCATCGATATCAAAAATAGCATCTCGTCCTAATTCCTTTTTTACAAGAAGCTCGTCCTCTCCATCACCATCAAAGTCAACAATTACATAATCCAGCCAGACCTCATAGAACCCATTGCCAATCTCTTCCGGATCATATACCGGATAACCATCTACATACTCGTCGGCGTTATCATAAGTATATCTCAAAAAGCTGTAGAATGATTCTTCATTTGATTCTTCTATTTCAATTTCAGTTGATTCTTCTATCTCATCTTCACACTCTTCTTCTATCTGATTATTAGCTGAGACCATATTTGCAGCTACTCCTGCATTTATAATCGGGCAGCTACCCTCATATGCATATACAGATGGATTGACTGATATATATTCAGTTGCAGATTCACATATCACAGTTTTCATACTTGCAGCAGATAATGAAGGATCCAGCCCCCATACTGCAGCAATCGTACCAGTAACAAACGGAGCCGAGAGTGAAGTTCCACTTGCATAATCATAACATCCACCTACCACTGTACTGTATATATTAGACCCTGGAGCACAAACCGTTGTACGACTTCCTCCATTTGAATAAGAATCCAGCACAACGCCATCTTCAGTCTGTGCTGCAGCAGCAACGATAATAACATGATCCATTATTTCACTATAACTATGATTATCTGTATAACAGCTTTCTTCAGTAATACTACAGAACATTCCATTGTAAACTGAATCAACACCCAAACCATCTGCAGATCCATTTCCAGCACTCTGTACGACCATAAAATCATATCCCTGATCTAATAGTGACGAAATCGCTATCGATGCGGCCATCCCTTCATTATTATAATCTCTGGTAGAATTGCAATCCGGCAGCGAAGTACTACTACCAAACGAAATGTTTATTACCTTATTTCCATCTTTAACAGCTTGAATAACATTTGCGTATATATCATTCGATGTCACCCGTTCACTTCCCAATGAATATCCCGTAACCGCTGCATTAGGAGCTATCCCTGATATACCAATCCCATTATCAAATCCAGCACCGATAACACCCGATGTAAGTGTACCGTGTCTAGGAACTATTGAAGGATCCTTGGAATTAGATGATATATTAATATAACCATTTAAATCCGGATGAATTGTATCAAACCCTGCATCAATTACTGCAACAGGTATTGATGCCATCTGATCTTTGTATCCCCATAATTCAGGAGCATTGATCTTTTCCTGTCCCCAATTCTGTCCACCAGGAGCATTTACATCCCACAATTCTTCATAACCATCTATCGGATAGTAAGGCTCGACATCCTGCTCCACTACTGTATCAATATAAGCAGCTATAACATTATCCATTGTTTTTATATCATCACAAAGTATATTCAGTTCAGCATAATCTTTTGTTTCAATCTTTATCTGTAACTGATTCAATGAATCAAATCTTCCTACAATCTCTCCATTCACTTTTGAAACAACATTTTGTTTATCATTTTCAGTAGCTGAATCATTAAAGTAAACAATAACAATATTACTTACATATTCAACACCACTGTCATCTTGTGAAATAACAGCTTCCGTTTGAGAATCATAAGCGTAGTCTTCCAATTCTTCTTCCTCAACCTTTTCTTTCTCCTCTGTACTTCTGTTATAGCTGACAGCCGATTGTGTCGAGCTTGTATTATAACCCGAAAACGTATTCTTTATTTTGCTGATTCCCGGAATAACAACTATAAAGAATATCGGCAGAAGAAGCATCATAACTGCGATTCCAGATCCGCTCTTTTTTTTATTTACAGCCTGATTATTAGCTATTATCCTATGTCTCCCTTGAGAATCACGATAAACCCTGTAGCCTTTAGTTTTTATAGAATTTAGTAATCTTTGATATATTTCGTTACTTTGATGCTTATATGCATTATCAAGTTCATATTCAAGTTTACGTATATCCATATTGCTCTCCCTTCCTAGTAGTATTTATATAACGATCGTCTTATATCCTTGTTCCTTACATGTTGTATTATATTGGATTAATACGCGCGATATATTAGGGGGGCAGCAAAAAAGTCCCTGAGGAATAATCCTCAGGGGCTTTAACTTAAAATTATCCAACAAATTATGCACTTGTATATTTTAAACTATAGAATATATACGTTCTATAAGACATACCCGAATTCTTATAAACCTTAATATAATACGTACCCTTCTTAAATTTACCGCTAAAACTATAAGTAGAACTATCCTCAACGATAAGTCTATGAGTATCCTTTCCTGTTACACTTTTTGTAACATCATTTCCGTTTTTATCTATAATTCGGAAATATACAACAGCGCCATCACTTCGTATAGATTTTGCAGTAAATTTCAAAGTCTTTGCTGCTTTCAAATTCACCTTATACATGTCAACGTCGTCAACGTTTTTTACTGTTTTATCATAAAGCATACCCTTATATGTCTTATTTGCGGCTATTGTCTTTGCTGTGTCTATTACATCATAATGAGTTTTAAATGTTTCTGTATAGCTTTCCTTTGAAGAAGCATAAGTGCTCTTAATTGAAAAGTTCGCCGTCGTAGATTTAACGTTTATGATTTTTACGTAATAAACTCCTGCCAACAGAGGAACCGTATTTTTCTTAACATAGTAACCTAGATTACTATTATACGAAGTAGAAGATTCATGTACTGGATTATTCAGATCATATTTGGAGTAAATTTTAATCTGTATCCACGTATTCTTAGAAGTTAAATTGTATGTGATCAAACCTGATTTAGACAAAGTGATTTTATAAAAACGTTGATCATTATAAGCAACTTTGCCTGAATAGTTTGTGCCATAAGCCATTGTCTTAGCATCACTAATCGTATCAGCCTTAACATTAAGCAGTGACACATTCAACACAAATGCAATAACCAAAACTATTGCAAACATACTTTTTAAGTAATGCGATTTTTTCATATATTTATCCTCCTCAGTTTGTTTTAATATTTATGATTCCATTATTATTCTAGTAAAACGTCTTCATACCCACACTAGTTCTTGAACCAAAGTAACCTGCACTTGTAAGATTTTTCTCAGCTCCACCCCATGGATCTATTATAGTAAAGTCACTGAACTGGATATTATTTTTGTTTGCTCCAGATCTAATCCCAATAACCAATACCCAATGTTCACCATGTTTGCCATTACTTTTTATGTATTCATAATGAACCATAGTTGGTTTTCCTGCAAGAAGATTATTATATATTGTTGCAGCATTGTAAGAAGTATAATTATTAACTCTTCCCTGATCGTAATACGTCGATTTATATCGCCAAAATGATTCCGGATTATAGCTTCTACCATTTACTATACTAAGACCAATTGCATAAGCTGTAGCGCAACATCCCCAGTTCTCGCCATTATCCCCATATAATCTATAGCTATTCTGATCAAGAGAACCTGACATATGATGTGCAAGATGAATACTCTTTGTTATATTTGCTCCATCTATATATTCTGTACCACCTTTATCAAAAGCAACTGCTTTAGCCACAAGCTTAATTTGAATTGCCTCTGCTCTAATTCCACCACCTGTGGTTCCAGCTACAGCTCCATTCGAAGCCCATCCAAGCCATCCATATCCAGCTACATGCATTCTATAATAAACATTATAATACTTTGCTATTTCTCCTGTTAACTGAACTTTTATAGCCTCAATCTGTTCAGAGCCATTTGTCACACCCGCAGTTTGCCCAGTTGTTTTCCAACCCTGCCATCCAATATGTGATACATGTGTACTATATCTTATACCGCTTGATCCATTATAATCTTTAAGGTTTATGCTAATGGCTTCCATTCTTCTTGATTGACCAGTTGTTCCTGCCGTGGCTCCTTCACCAACAACTTTCTGCCATCCATAATATTGTCCTTTGGCTTTATAAGTCAAAGTAGTCTTTGTGATATCTGCTCTTCCGCAACCAGAGGTCTGTGCCACTCTGGTTCCCTTAGAAACCAACTTTATCTGAATAGCCTCTGCTCTAAGTGACGAACCAGTCGAACCTGCCGTGGCTCCATTTTTAGTCCAATCGAGCCATCCAGCCCCCGCTACATGAACTCTATAATATATATCATATTTCGATGCATAATTCCCTGTCAGTTTAATCTGTACAGCTTCTAATCTTAAACTCTTTCCAGTCGTACCAGCTTCCTGGCCAGAAGTTTTCCAGCCCTGCCATCCACTCCCCTGGATATGGGCACGATATTTTATCATGCTTTTTCCACCGGATTTAAGATTAATCTTTATACATTCAAGTCTTCTGGATTGTCCTGTAGTTCCTGCCGTGGCTCCATTATTAACACTAGAAAGCCATCCAGTTCCCTGAACATGCGCCTGATAACTAATTGATGGTAATTTTCCAGCAGCCTCTGCTTTGATAGTTGATACATTTAGTGTACCAATTATTATCATTAACGATACTATAACAATGAATAAACTTTTTATACTTTTTCTCATATTCTCCACCTCCTGTAAAAATAACCACGAGTTTTTCTTTCTGACTATATAATACATGAACATGAAGTATAAGATTTTAGGGGGATAAAAATCACTCCTTAGATTTTTCTATTATTTCCATAATATTCTGTACAAACTCTTTAAACTCCGATTGTTCTACCGTGCTCATTCTGTCGAAAGGGACCATGTCCGGAATTCTTTTCTTATCATAAGAAAATTCATCTCCATATCTCCATCCTTTATCATAAAGAATACTATTTATGTATTCTTTTATTTCTCCGGACAGCCAGTCTAATCGATCAACCAAATCGTCCTTTTCTTCATTTCTAATAGAATTGATTGATTTAGGAATATAATCGTATGCACCGATTATGTGTTTGTCAAAGACAATACTACTGATCTGCTCAACCAGGATAACATCATACAGTTTATAATTAATCCTAGAGACTTCATAATTATCAGGAAGATCACTGTGTCTCACTGCCTGCATGGCCGCTCTGTATAATTCGACAGAAACTCTGTCCAACATATCCAGCTGATCATCTTTGGCTGACGGCACCAGCCACTCTTCATCAGTATATGTCTCTAATAAATCAGAATCGCCTCCAGGAACAAGACAGGCATGCTGTTTACAAGAATCAATTTTAGCAGCATATTTAACGGTATTACCATCAACATGAAGGGAATTATTAACACATCTTTTGTAATCTATATTATCATCCATATCATACGGAATATCCCATCCCTCTGAAACATAGTAATAAACCCACCTGTTATGTTCTACATCTGCCAGCTTATACATTGTCTGCCTGTCAATATTCTGAAGTGTTTCTTTAAGTTCCTCCAATTGATTATCCTTGGAATAAGTGATTCCTATACTAAACAGTTTATATTTAACAGACAAAGCAAACATTAATGATGCATTATAATTATATGTATCTTTTCTGAACTCAAGATAATCCTCTGTCGTTACATTATCAATGCCTTTCCATATTGTATGTACATTAAATGCCATTCTCTCCATGTCCACAAAGTCCGGAGCATCCATCAAACTACTTATTTCTTCATTTATAATAATAGGGTAAATGTTTCTATCCTCATCATCAGCTTTTGAAACATAAGATATATAACTGATGTCACCACTAATCATAGAATTGTCATATAACAAACCCGAAATATTTCCGTTTAGTTTTTCATCTCCCAGCGAAACCAGTGCATAATCATACTGTTCTGGCGATTTATCTACCAACGAATCCCTAATGTCACGTATAAAGCTACTATTGCTAATATTCTTGACCGAAGCAAATTCGACAAAATCCAAACTTGTTTCTATGGAATCATTAGATTCGTTTATATTAATAAACCTCTTAGCAGCTGGTCTGAACTTGCAGAACAGTTCTGAAGCTCTGACGGAATTCTCTGTAAGAACAGTAATCGCAAATCCAACATGATACATCTGACATTGAAGCAATATATCAATGAATCTAAATGAAATATCATTTGCCCCAATGATCAAAAAACTCATAGTCTTATTATCCTGATCATTTTGTTTCAACGAACAATATAAAGGTCTGTTCCAGAAATGAAGTTTTATATTTGCATCTACATTTATCCTTCTAAGAGAGCTGTTAATACTACTGTTGGTAATATCCTCTTCAAATCCATATTTATTGATTATCGCACCAGGCATTAGTAAAGCCGCAGCCTGCTCGAGATCATTTATCATACTTCCAAATTCTTTATATCTCTTGTTCGGATTATATTGTAAAGAATTCTGTAAAATAGAAACCAGCTTGTCCATTATTTCTTCATCAGAGTTAATGATTGAATTCTTTATCAAAACGGAATCTGACAAACACTGTTGAATTTTAGAATACTTCTTTCTATCCGTAAAAACATCATTATAATAATTTCCGTTTTCATCAACCTGTACAACAATAGCGTTATAAAGGATTGCACCAATAGAATATATGTCCGCTTTCGAATCAGCAAATCCACATGCCACTTCCGGAGCACAATAACCAACGGTCCCCGAAAGCTCTTTTCCTCTTTCTCCAAAACGCTGAATAGAATCCAAATCATAATATGATATTTTCGAAGCATTAACATCATACATGTCACTTGAATTGATGTTTCTCTCAATTGATAAATTATCAGGTTTTATATCCAGGCAGATAAATCCTAATTCATGCAGATAATCCGCACATTTTGAAATAGTAATAAGAATCCTTAATGTGTTCAGTAATTTCATTTCACACATATCAATAGGATTCTGACATATATAATTTATATAATCTTTAAATCTGATCGCATCTACTGGTTCTGGAGTCCATATATAAACACTACCATCTGAAGAATCAAAAAACTCTGTGTGTGGAATAAAATTATTTAGTAATGCTTCCTTACTGTTTCTTAAATCAGATATAGTCTTATAGGACTCTAGATATTTTTCTTTTTCAATCTTAAATCGGGATGTATCATCACCTGCAAATAAAACATTTGTCTCATTATTTCTTTCAAGAACGTCACTATTAATAAAACGCTTAGGCGCAAATTCTTTAAAATATCCCTTTTCGCCTGTAGAGCTTCTTTTAGCTATATAACATATGGAACTACCACCGGAATTAACCAGATCTATTATTTCAAAAGAAACATCCGATTCATCAGGTGATGTAACGATCACAACGTCCCCATTATTTAATATAGTATTTTTCATAACACTGTACCCTTCTCCGAATTATTGAATAATGCCAAAACTACTAAAACATCGAATATGTTTTTAGAATTAAACGGGTGAAATCTCGTATCAAGTATGTACTCATTTACATATCTCTCAAACATTACAAAAAGATAATCAAATGGCAATCCCTCTGCATTACCTTCAAGAAGAAACTTGTAATACAATAACCTGATTATGTCATATCTTGAAATATCCGACCGTTTCTCAGCCTCCGCAATCTCCTCCTCCGAAACATCTATTCTGTCACCGAAATTATTAAGTGCCGAATAGAGTATCGTCGTCTCCGTGTCCAACGGAATCCTGAGCATCATATCCTTAAACTCTTCAATAAAAAGCGAAAACTGATCTGATGAATCACACAATTTATAAATTTCAGATTCATTTATTCCAATTCCTAACTTTGATATGTGCTCCAATTGTTTCTTGAAGTTCCTGTTGTCATTATTATCATAAATCATTTCATCAAAAATCTGCTCATAGCATTGACGGCCGCTGATCATCTGATAATTGATGTTATAGCCTTTTCCAATAAATGAATAGATATTA
This sequence comes from uncultured Lachnospiraceae bacterium, assembly GCA_902782965.1. Taxonomy (GTDB): domain Bacteria; phylum Bacillota; class Clostridia; order Lachnospirales; family Lachnospiraceae; genus Eubacterium_Q. The sequence continues at coordinate 7,018 of CACZPG010000119.1, read as the reverse complement.
AAGTTCATGATATAATCCCTGAACATATCCTCATTCTTACCCAGGTCCATCATTTCATCCTTATAGACAATAGTATCATTTATATTATTTGTATCCAGACATGTATCATTAGTTCCGGTATTGATCTTTGAAATCATCTTTCTGATCTTATCCCATTTGTCCGAAACAGGTATCGTATCATTATTAAGGTAAAAGACATAAATACAGTCAATAGGATTCTTAAAATTAACGGCTGCTGCTATAGAGCCATAGTCCAGTGCTTTATCCTCCTGTTCTATTTTCCCTCTATTATTCGAACGATCTAATGCCTCTTTTACAAACAGATATGAATAGTAATCTCCGAACAGACTGTTATTAACATCTCTAACACCCAGTTCTGAAGCCTCGTCCTCCGTATATGAACAACGCATATTAAATGCAATAGCAAACTTAAATAGTTTTTCTCTTGTAACATTATTGGATTTAATAATACCTTTTGAAATGTCATCTGCAAGAGCCACTACGCTTGCCTTATTATATTCTTTAAGAGCATCCTTACATTTTGATTTATTATCCTTATATGTTTCTTTAATGCCCTCTTTTACTGAATCAAGAATATCGTCCGTAAGATCTTTGAAATCATATTCAGCAAGATACTTATCTTTATAGCCATTCTTCAGAAACTGCTTTACAATTATCAGCCTGATACTGTCCTTGGAATCCAGTTCTTTATCCATACATTCCAATACAACTCTTCTAATATAATCCTTTGATGACGGATAGTCGGTTTGTTTATCATATATACTTCTGATTATCTGCTTTCCCATGTCTATATGACTATCCCCTGATTCAATTATTCCATTTACAAAATCAGCATCAAAATGCTCATCAGATAAAGCCGCGTTAACCTTGTCAACGCAGCAATATTTTAAATCAATAGCATGAATTATATCATCCACTTTTTCTTTCGATGGTGCATTCAGATATCCCTTAATCAGACGTTCTGCATCCTCTGGCGAAACTGAACGTCTAAGAAGACGAAAAGCTTCGCCATACTTATAGGAATATAATTCTTCAATAATAATCCTCTCATTCGATTCAGCATCTGAATTGATATATTCTCCGCTTGTATCTTTAGCTGATTTTTTCAGACCTTTTAAGTTTTTTCCTAGAAGCTCAGCAAGTTCTACATCGTCTATCTCTTTTAACAGTAATTCAATTTCTTCAAAAGAAGAATCTGTAAATGCTTTTGAAAGATTTACAGGGCAGAACCTAAAATCAGATAAAGAATTAATGACAGCGTCACCATCATAGATTTTATCAAAGAGAAACATTTCCCTGACAAGAGCCGGCCGGGCCGCTTCATTATGAGCCTTAACCATATCCAACAAAGAATACATATACTCTCTTCCATGTCCTGAATCAGGAGCAGAATAAGAATGCAGATTATTATTCATTTTTTGAGTATAATCCATCATATTGTTATTCATCCTTTAATTCGTCTTGTGCCATTTCTATAAGTTCATCTAGATCATGTCGTTTAAAAGCCCCAAAGTCTCCATCTTCCGTACTTACAACAACCATGTCTTTTTTTGGCAAATATGTAATAAATCTACTATCTATTGAATCTGTCACCTTTAATGATTCCTTATCTATCAATAAAGTAGACCAATATGCTTCTCCCTGAATAAACACGAAGAAAAAATCATCTGTATGAAACCATGCCGTACTAATCTCATCAGAAAAAGATGCTATCTCGCTTGACCTGATCAGTTCGCCAGTTGTCTGTTTATATTCACACAACGTTCCATCAAGCCATAATATATAAAAAACGTCATCTGTAATACTAATTCCCTGCGCCGAAGATCCACCATTACTGATTTTTGTAATCAATCCATCCGATTTGTTATCATAAAGTAAAAGCTCATTTTGAGAAGGATTATTCACAATATAACATTCTTCTCCCATAGTTATCGTTAAATCTGTCGCCTTCTCAAAAGGTAATCCATCTAGTCCTTCAAGCTCTTTCCAATTCTCATTGTGAAAATCATATGCCAAAAGAAAGTAATTCGGAGATTCAACATCATCAGTTCCAATACAAGCAACAAGTTTATCCATTTTATTGTTTATTTCACTTCTATACACTCTACCCGAATCATAACCGTCTGGAAGATCTGCTATTTCCTTTGATTCCAACCCAGTCCAGCTTTCATTAAAATAACACAACTCACTTTTTTTATAATCAACAAACGAATATTCCCCAGTTTTCTCATCTTCTTTTGGCAATAATGAAGAATTAACACTCCAAAAGCAAATGTTCTTCTTGTCACATTCAGTTACTGTTCCAACAGTAAAATATCCATCCTCCTCAATATTATCTGAAGATTTTATTACATTTCGATCATATTCTCCATTATCAACTCTGATTTTATAAACTACCAACTCTTTAAAGTTTGACGCATAAAGAATGATGTTTTCTTTTTTCAACAGTAAATCGAAAACTCCTGCACTGATTTCATCATCTTCTATCGGAATGACCCATTTTGTTTCAAAAGATTCTTTATCAATCAAAACCACATAGCATTTTTCATCATCATCATCATCTCTGTCGCTACAATAAACCACTATATTATCATCATCTATTTCGATATCTCTTATATAAGGATTACTAATGTCACCCATATCAAATCCATGATAGGATTTGTCGCCCATATTATTACGATATATCAGCAACTCATTATCAGCATTTAATACATATGTCCGAGTTTCGTCATCATTATAAATTCTTTTTATGAATACAACATCTGTATTATATCTTTTTGAGACAGGATATTCATCTAAGCTTAAATCGATATTTGAAACTGATCCATCATATAGAAAAACATTAATCCCATTTGAACAATCTATATCAACAACAGCATCCAGGTAGTCATACGCTCTAACAAGCTGACCATCTTCTCTAGTATATACCCTTACGTGATTAGCAGATTTAGTAATAATATATTCACCATTCTGATCATCATAAAAATAAATACCCTCTCTATTTGAAATATGATATTCAAATATATATTGCTCCTCCCATATGACAGAATTATCTTTCATATCTATTGCACTTACATCACATTGTCTATTGCTGTAATAATATGTATCTTCACCCCAATGATAATTCTGAGGATTATCTTTATACCCTACAATATAAGCAATGCCATCCTTGGAAATCACGCCATTGATACAAATATAATCCGTTTTATATTCTTTAATTTTGTCATCAGCTAACGAATAACGGAAAAACGAGCTACCATATGGCGCCAAATAAATAGAATCATCCCCTTTATTATAACCAAAAAAACCAAATGAGATTGAGCTACCTAAGTCAGTTTCATACTCATGTTTTGTCCATGCAGAGCTATTGGAATCATATAAAAACACAAGAGGGAATCTCTTTTCATCTTCCAATCTATAACTAAAAACTACCAAATATCTATTTGTCGAAACAACAACGCATTCTATCGGATCAATCCCATCCTCTTCTTCACTGAATTCTTTTACAAGAGATAATTCACCTTCTTTAGTAACAGCTAAGACATATGCTTCATCTAATGTAACCGAGTATAAATAAAAGGCATTATCATGATACAGCACTTGCTTAATAGTACCATATTCATGTAGATCCCCTTCGTATTCTGTATCTCCTGTTTTGATATTTTTTAATACAACATTGTTAAAATTATCCCTATAAAAGATATAATCTCCTGTTTCATCCGTTGCATAATCACAAATCCCATTTGACATTTTAAGTTTTTTCACGGCCATTTCAGAGTCTTCTCCAGGGATAACATAAGCGCCGACCGCCTTTGACAAAGCTTTCCTAGCTTCAGGTGTTACAGGCATATCTTTGTTTTCCTCTACAGGGAGGGCCTGCAACGCTAATTCCATGGCTTCTATTCGATCGTCATCATTCAGAGCTTTTTTTGAATCTTCTGAAAGAATTCTTGATTGTCTTTTCAATGATTCTTTGTAATTCTTTTTTATTTCAATTACACTCCAACTAACATAGGCAAGTGCTATAGCAAGCATCGAGATGGCAGCAACTAATGATATTGTCACCCTCTTCTTTTTCTCACTTGCCAATCTCTGCTTTATATCATCATAAGAAACCCCTAGCATAGGAGCTGCAATTCGCGGAAATTCATCCTTATATATCTTTCTTTTTGCTTTTCTGTTTATAGTATTCTTATCATCATCACACAGACTTCTATAGTCAACAGAAATCGGTTCTATTTTTTCATCTGTCTCTTTATTTTCTGTTAAAGCTTCAGGGTAGAAGCCTTCTGGATTGTCAACATGGGAAATAACAGTGATAACATGATCTCTATCATGATGTTTAAGAAAGAATTCTATCTCTCTGGAAACCCAGGGACTGTCAATAGTTTCCTTTGATATAATTACTATAAGATATTCTGAAGAAATGAGTGCCCTTTGAATAGCCTCGGACAAATCATGATATCCAGATAATTCCGTACTATCCCTAAATACCTTTCTGAATCTTTTATCCTCAACAACACTGGCCTGTCTCCATTTTTTAGGAACTCTATAATGTTCTATTTGGTATTGCACCAGGCTGGCAATCTTTTCATCAGGATTATGTTTATATGAAATAAAAGCCGAGTATTTATAATCAGTAGTATTCATATGTCCATTCCTTCCGTCTAATGATTTAAATAACTATATTTAATTATATGAGCAAAAATACAGGCAATCAATAATTAATTATTTTCATCATTATTTCTATTCGACGGAATTGTTCATCGCAAGATGCACATAAAAAAGCCTGTACCATCCTGTACAGGCTTACTTCATTTTTACATTTCACTATCTTATAAAACTAATATCAATCTTCTGGAGGAATATCATCAAATGCATATATCCCAGAAGATAATCGGTCATCAGAAACCTTATACATCTGTTTTCCGTCAAACTGATCTGTTATTATTCCTTTATCAAGTTCAGTTAGGTAATATGAGTGTTCGGAAGTCATATCATCTTTCGCCAGGCAACTGCAACTTGCCTGATTCATAAGCGTACTTACATGTCCATGAGTGTATTCCATTCGTGCAATATTACCTTCTCTCATTAATGAAAATCCATCCTTCGGAACAAGTGTATAGTAATAATAACAGAGCTGACCATTTGAGTTATAATAAAACTCCATAATATTTGGCTGTTCTTCATCTATATCAGGAGACCATGATCCTATAAGCATATCCTCTGATAAATATGAGTAATCAGGGAATTCATCTTCAAAACCTTCATTTTCAGTATTAACCGTTTCATCCTGAGAATCAATAACCTCTACTGCTGCCTGTTCAGTTGTAGTTTCCTGATTTACTTCCTCTGTCGTAACTGTTGGTGCTTCTGTTGTAGTCTCTGTAGCTGCTTCCGTCTTTGTTTCCACTGGAGCAGATGTTGAAACGGTAACATTTGTAGATGGAGGATTATAGCTTACCGATGCCGGATTACTTCCACAACCGGTTGTTAACATCAATATTGATAATGTAGATAATATAATTATTCTTTTCTTCATAATATTCACCTCGTCAATTTATTTTAGATAATCATTTATTTCATTTTAATACTATAGAAGCAGTAATTCTTACTACTGTAATTTACAGCCTTTAAGTAATATGTACCCTTGTTAAGCTTTGCTGAGAAGTTTACAGAGCAGCCTCTCTTTGCACTTATCCAACGCTGACCGGTTACTTTTGATGTAACATCCTGTCCATTCTTATTAAATATAAAGAAAACTGTTTCTCCACTTCCTTTGTTTACTTTGCCAGTAAACTTATAAGTTCCTTTACGCTTTGAACTGATCTTATACATATCCTGTGTATCACGACCGTAAAGATTCATTCCTCTGTAATTCTTACCCTTAGTCATTGGCTTTGCAGTTGAAAAATAGTCATTTCTGGTGCCAGGTGTTTCCTTATATGTTTCCTTAGAAGACGCATATGTAAGCTTGATTGCATAATTTCCACTGTCATACCATCCATTCCAATTTGCTACTCTTACATAGTATGTTCCAGCTAATAATGGAACTGTTTCCTGTGCAGTGTAGAATCCATAATTATTGCTATATTCAGTTCTCATATAATTCAAACTATTCTTCATATCCTTTGCATAGAATATATCTACATCAGCCGGACGACTTGATGTTGAAAAGCTGATATTTACTAAACCAGATTTAGGTAATGTAATCTTATAAAACTTAGTTGATTCTGTTCCTAGATATCCTCTATAAACATTTCCCCAGGATGCGTTTTTAGCGTCATATATTGTATCAGCATTTACCTTCTTCTGTGGAATAATCAAAACAAACATTGCTATTATTAATATCGGTATTATCTTTGTTATTATATTAGTCATTGTTCTTTTCTTCATAATCTCTTTCCTCCTAAGTGTTATTATCAGTATTTATCTGTGTTATTCTTTATCTATAAACAAATTTTCTTTCAACCCATTTGCTCCAAGGTCCGTAAACCTTTTTTCCATTAACTACTTTGTAAGCTCTAACTCTGATTTTAAATTTATCGATACATGATCCACCAATGTGATAATATGAATCTTTAGTAGTATCAGTATATATTCCGCCGTAGTTTTTCTCTCCCCATTCTCTTCCAGAATACTGTACCTGATATCCTTTTGCCCCGTTAACTTTCTTCCATTTCAGTGTATATCTATTTCCGGCTACACAGTATTTCCAATAACTAGGAGTTGTATTCTTACAACTGATCAGCTGTGGTTTTGCCAGTCCGTTCTTTCTAGATGCTGCTTCAACATCATTTCCTGAAATGCTGAGACATATTATTAAAACAAGTGCTATTCCTATTATTGATCTGATTGTATTTTTCATAACTTATCCTCCTTTTCGTTTTTCATTTTCTGATATTAATATAAACCAAAACTAAAAACTAAAAATTAGGGGGAGTGAAAAAACTTTTGCACAAAAAAAGCCTGCACATTTTAGTGCAGGCTAAATACT
>CACZPG010000118.1 GCA_902782965.1 uncultured Lachnospiraceae bacterium | reverse complement strand
CAAATCCGTCAGTCCAAAGAAGTATAATTTATAAGAAATTTATAATACATTCCTTACAACACCGAATATGAACAACAGTATCACCCACAAATATAGTATCACCCTATTAATCTTTCCTGCGGGTTTCTTGGATTCATTAAGATAAAACAGATAAATAATTTCATATATGATATAAGGCAATGTTATAAATATATACTGATTATAATTAAACGCTTCTGAGAATCTGAAATGTGCCAGCGAAAGCATCATTCTTGTAGTGCCGCACACCGGACAATCAATTCCGAAAAGTTCATGGATATAGCATTTATAGGAAAAAGGTGTAACTGTCACAAAAATATAATAAGCGACACCGGCCATAAAAAGTATGACCGTGTCGCGTATTACTCTTCTTCTGACAGCAGCAGGAGATAGATCTAAACTATATTTTTTTTCGAGTTCTTCTCTATCCACTCCCTGATGTCCCTTTCTTATTTATATAAAGAGCTGAGAATCATCAGCTTCCGTTCTTTATCTTTATCCTGGCTATGGCTCTCTTCAGGCTGGACTCTGCAAGGGTATATTCATGCATGCTTCTCTTCTGAAGCATTGCTTCCTTGGCTGCCGCCTCCTTCTCCTTAGCACGTGAAATATCAATTTCATCAGCATATTCCGCCGAGTCAACAAGAATCAGAACCTCTCCGTCTTCAATCCTCATCATACCATCCGATACAAAAGCCTCATAGGTCTCTCCCTCAGCATCCCTGAAGGTCATCTTGCCCGGAATGATAGCAACTACAAGGTTTTCGTGATCGGCCCAGACACCATATTCTCCATCAACTGTGGGTATAATTACGGACTCAAGTTCACCCTTAAAGAATGTATTATCTGCTTCAAATATTTTGGTATAGAATGTATTCATATTATCTCCACTAGTAATGATACATAGTAATGACTCAAAAACTGCCAACCTGTCTTGTGACAGAGAATACGTCCATTGCCATATTACTGCATCGTCTCTGCCTTCTTAACAGCATCTTCCACAGTACCAACGTTGTAGAACGCACCTTCCGGAAGATCATCATATTTTCCGGCAATGATCTGACCGAAACCTTTGACTGTTTCACTGACCGGAACATATGCACCGGGAACGCCGGTAAATTTCTCAGCCACATACATAGGCTGCGAAAGGAAACGTATTATCTTTCTTGCTCTGTTAACTACAAGCTTATCCTCATCTGAAAGCTCATCCATACCAAGAATAGCAATGATATCCTGAAGCTCACTGTATTTCTGAAGATACTCCTGAACTGTACGGGCAACTCTGTAATGTTCCTCTCCTACAACATCAGCTTCAAGTATACGTGAAGTAGATGCCAGCGGATCAACAGCCGGGTAGATACCCTGCTCTGCAATCCTACGGCTAAGAACTGTAGTTGCATCCAGATGTGTAAATGTAGTTGCAGGCGCAGGATCCGTAAGGTCATCCGCAGGCACATAAACTGCCTGAACCGATGTAACAGATCCACTTGAAGTAGAAGTAATTCTCTCCTGAAGTGTACCCATTTCCTGAGCCAGAGTCGGCTGATAACCAACCGCTGAAGGCATACGTCCCAGAAGTGTAGAAACCTCTGATCCTGCCTGTACGAATCTGAAAATATTATCTATGAAGAGAAGTACGTCTCTATGCTGTACATCTCTGAAGTATTCTGCCATTGTAAGTCCCGTAAGAGCAACTCTCATACGTACTCCCGGAGACTCATTCATCTGTCCGAATACCATGGCCGTTTTATCGATGGTTCCGCTCTCTTTCATTTCATTCCAGAGATCATTTCCCTCACGGCTTCGCTCACCAACACCGGTGAATATGGAATAGCCACCATGCTCCATGGCTACATTATGGATCAGCTCCTGAATAAGAACTGTCTTTCCTACTCCGGCTCCACCGAACAGACCAATCTTACCACCCTTTGCATAGGGTTCCAGAAGATCAATAACTTTTATTCCTGTTTCCAGGATTTCTACCGATGTATTCTGCTCTTCAAAACTTGGTGCCGGACGATGTATATTCCATCTCTCAGCATCTTTGGAAATATCATCTCCACCGTCAATGGCATTACCCAGAACATTGAACATACGTCCGATGGTAACATCTCCTACAGGTACGGTTATTCCGGATCCCGTAGCTATTACCTCCATGCCTCTGGCAAGTCCTTCACTTGCTGAAAGAATAATACATCTGACTATATTACCTTCCAGAAGCTGAGCCACTTCCATAGTACGCTCTTCACCACCTACGGTAACTTTCAGCGCATCTCTCAGCTTCGGAAGATGTCCTGTTTCAAACTCTACGTCTACTACAGGTCCTGAAACCTGCACAATCTTTCCTGCATTCAAGAGTTCGAATCCTCCTTAATCTTTTTCTTCTTTTTCTTCTGCGCTTTGGCGCCGGCTGCAACCTCTGTAATCTCCTGGGTTATAGCCGCCTGTCTTACCGCATTATACTGCATCGACAGATTGTTGAGAATTTCCTCAGCATTATCGTTAGCTGATTTCATGGCATTCATTCGCGCATTCTGTTCAGCCGAGAAACTGTCGATCAGCGAACCATAAATGAATCCTGTAATGTATCCCACTACCACATGATTCAGAACTATATCTACCGAAGGATAGAATTCATAATGAACATCCTTCTCATTCTTGTCTTCCTTTGCTGTAAGGAATTCCTTCCTGTCAAAAGGCAGAAGTCTTTCCATACGAACTGTAGAAACTATATCATTTTCCATATCACTGTAGATAACTCTGATTTCATCCACATTTCCCTGATCATACTCTTCCAGCAGTGTAGCACATATCTCACGTGCTCTCGTAAATGTAGGATTCTGAGCAGTATACAGAAATGACTGTTCAATAGGAATCTTGTGTTTATTACAGTATCTTCTTCCGAATTCACCTACCACATAAAGCTTAACCTTCTTATGTTTCTTCATCTCTCCTTCCAGAGTCTTAAGAACATTATGGTTATAAGCTCCCGCCAGACCTTTATCCGCTGTAATCACAAGATACGCATAGGTTTCAGCAGGCTTACGGCCGGTCTTCGGATAGAAATATCTGCTTGTAACATCTATTTCTGTCTGAAAGATTCTCTTTATCTCATGTTCCTGCATGTCGAAATATGGTCTGGTCTTTTCCAGATCAGCCTTGGCCTTCCGCATCTTAGTTGAAGAAATAAGATACATGGCATTGGTAATCTTCTGAGTCTTCATGACACTGGTTATTCTGTTTTTGATTTCCTTGGTACCTGCCATTTCGAATCCTTCATAGTTTTCAGGATACTTACTAAGTATTTCTCTTAGTTTTTCCTGAGTATTTCTTCTTATTCTCTGATATCTATCATTAAATATTATTAATCATAATTATCATAAATTTTATAAATATCATTTATTATTTCGTATTCAGATATTTCTCCGGATAAATAATTACTGCGATTTTATTATTTCTCCAGATATTCATCTCTGAACTTCTCAGCCACCTCAATAATATGAGCCTTCTCATCATCACTGAGTTTGCCTGTCCTGTCTATCTGTTTGCAAAGAACAGACTCTGAGCTGTTGAAATGCTCCAGAAGCGCACTTCTGAAATTCAATATATCATCTAACGGTACTTTCTGCATAACATGCGCAGTTGCTGCAATAAGGATAATTACCTGCTCATGCAGCTTGAAAGGATTATTCTGAGGCTGACGAAGCAGCTTCATAAGTCCCTGCCCATATACCAGCTGATTCTTAGTAACATCATCCAGGTCACTGGAGAACTGGGTGAATATCTCCATCTCACGGAACTGAGCAAGATCAAGTCTGATACTTCCCGCAGCCTTTTTCATGGCCTTAGTCTGAGCAGCACCACCTACACGGGATACTGAAAGACCTACATTAACCGCAGGTCTCTGACCTGCAAAGAAAAGGTCGCTTTCCAGGAAAATCTGTCCATCAGTAATGGAAATAATATTAGTAGGTATATAAGCAGAAACATCTCCTGCCTGTGTTTCAACCACAGGAAGAGCTGTAATGCTTCCTCCTCCGATATTATCATTAAGTCTTGCTGATCTCTCCAGAAGTCTTGAATGAAGATAGAATACATCTCCCGGATAAGCCTCACGTCCCGGCGATCTCTCCAGAAGAAGCGAAAGTGCTCTGTAAGCAATAGCATGCTTGGACAGATCATCATACACTATCAGAACGTCCTTGCCCTTATACATGAAGTATTCAGCAAGAGCCGCTCCGGAATATGGAGCTATATACTGAATAGGTGCTGTTTCTGATGCATTTGCGGCAACAATGATGGTATAATCCATCGCACCTTTCTTCTTAAGTGTTCCAACGAGCTGTGCCACACTACTGGCTTTCTGTCCGATGGCAACATAGATACAGATAACGCCTGTATCCTTCTGATTCAGAATAGTATCTACTGCTATCGCTGTTTTACCGGTCTGTCTGTCACCGATGATAAGCTCTCTCTGACCTCTTCCTATAGGGAACATAGAGTCAATGGAAAGGATACCCGTATTCATAGGGGTATCAACAGACTGTCTTTTAACAATTCCGGGAGCTTCTGCCTCAACAGGTCTGTAATCAGAAGCTTCAATATCCCCCATTCCATCAATAGGATTTCCAAGAGGATCAACAACTCTTCCGAGAAAAGCATCTCCAACAGGAATACCTGCTGTTTTCTTAGTTCTTCTGACGCGGCTTCCGGTCATTACCTCCCCGTCATCACCGAAGAGGATGACTCCGACGTCATCAGTTCTCAGATCCTGAACCATTCCTTTTACGCCAGACTCGAATAATACTATCTCTCCGTAAACAACCGAACTGAGACCATCTACAACTACTATACCGTCACCAACAGACTTAACATAGCCCTCTTCCTCGGCAACCGCCTCAAGAGACCAGTCCTGAACGCTGGTTTTAATGAGGGAAATGAGTTCCTTCTCAGAAGCATCACTCTCAATATTGATGCTCTGAAGCATTTCCCTGAGCTGTGTAAAACGTCCTTCTGTAGTCCAGTCGTATACATCTTTGCCGATTACCAGCCTGAAGCCTGAGGAGATACTGTCATCTTTAATCCAGTTCAGTTCAGCATCTGTCTTATATTTTTTTGAAATGAAACCGACGAATCGTTCTTTCTGGGATTCATCAGGTTCCACCGGTGAATACAGCTCAGCTGTAATCATCTTTTTAATATCATCTGACATTAACTGATACTCCTTTCAGCATCATCAAGGAAGAGATCGTAAGCTTCGCTTACATTTCCTGAAAGTACAGCCTTCTTAGTTGCTTCTTCAACTATTTCAGCTATTTCCTTCTTCGCACTGTTAACGATACTCTTCTTCTGCTCTTCAGCCTGAGCCTTTGCATTATCAATTATCTTATCAGCAGACTCTTTTGCTTCTGCCTGAAGTTTCTCTCTTAAATCACTTAAATCTGCTTCTGCCTGCTTCTTCTTCTCAGATATCTCTTTATCAACCTGAGCCAGCTTGTCTGAATACTGTGTCTTCATTTCTTCAGCTTCAGAAAGCTTTGCCTGTGCTGATTCATCCATTTCCTTATAATGGTCTTCTCTCTGCTGCATTATCTTCTT
>CACZPG010000117.1 GCA_902782965.1 uncultured Lachnospiraceae bacterium | reverse complement strand
GGTGAGACCTGTTTTTCCACCTTCAGCAACTCCGGCACTGGATTCAACAAAGCTTGTTACGGTTGATGTACCGAGACATGCACCAACAGTTGTTCCGATAGCGTCTGCCATAAATACTTTTCCTGCGCGAGGAAGCTTACCATCCTCATCCAGCAGACCGGCTTTGTCAGCTACACCTACAACAGTTCCTACTGTATCGAAAAGATCAACGAAGAGGAAACTGAATACGATTGCGATGAACTGGATGATATGAGAACCTACCCATGCAAAGTTGAACTTGAAGGCAGTTTCTCCAAGACCTCCGAGATTGAGACCTCCGGCGAAACTTGGGAATACACTGTATACTCCGGCTTCGACATCAACCTGATACCAGCCGGTAGCTTCAGCTATCATTCCGAGAATCCATGTAGCAAGAATTCCTATAAGAACGGAACCCTTAACCTTATAATGACTGAGAACTACTATTATGATAAAACCGATAAGGGCCAGTGCAACAGTAGGTGAAGAGAAGCTTCCGAGAGCTATTGTAGTTGATGGATCGCTGATAACGATTCCTGCACCTACAAGTCCGATCAGAGCTATGAACAGTCCGATACCGGTTGTAATACCGAATTTAAGATTCTGAGGAATACCATTGATAATGGCTTCTCTGAATTTGAAGATTGAAATAATAATGAAGAATATACCTTCAACAAGTACTGCAGTAAGTGCAATTGAGAAAGCATCAGGTACATCTGACAGTTCTCCGAGACATACGGTAAATGCGAAATATGCATTAAGTCCCATACCTGCTGAAAGAGCGATGGGGTAGTTTGCGAGAAATGCCATAACAAATGTAGCAATGGCTGAAGCTATAGCGGTAGCCAGGAATACTCCATTTGGATTCATTACATTTCCCAGGATATTAGGATTGACGGCCAGAATGTATGCCATAGCCAGAAATGTGGTAATACCGGCGATAACCTCTGTTTTGACGTCAGTTCCATGCTCCTTAAGTTTGAACATTTTCTCTAACATGGAAAAGTCCCTCCTTATAAATAAATATTTGCCCGGATGTTCGGACAGAAAATAATACCTTCCTATTATAAATTAAATGAAAATAAATGTGAATAGTAAAACTTTCAAAAAGTGTTTTTGTTCCAATTTAAAAGTGATTTTGAAAAGTCATAAAAGTATTTTAAAAAAATCTTGACATTATTTGGTTGTTATAATATTATACGAAATATAATATATGCGTGCAAAATAATATAGTTGGCTAGATAATATAATTATTGAGATAATATAGTATGAAGTAATAATATGATGCAGGCGTCAAAAGTACCTTTAGGCACCATATTTCATAAATATCATATTATATAATGGCAGGAGGTAATCATAAATGACGTACCAGGTAACGGCACCCCTTCTGGATGCGTGTGTTCTTGGGATAGTGGCCAAGGAAGATTCTTATGGTTATACGCTTACTCAAAAGGTAAGGGAATTGATCGATATTTCGGAATCTACTCTATATCCCGTATTGAGAAGACTACAGAAGGACAAGTACCTTGAAACATATGATCAGCCGTTTCAGGGAAGAAACAGAAGATATTACAGAATAACAGATGAAGGCAAAGCTTTGCTGGAGCATTATAGAAACGAGTGGAGTGATTATAAGGGAAAGATTGATACACTCATCGGATAAATTACTGATATAATATCTTCGGTTGAAGCGAAAGATTATATGATAATGAAAGGGCAGGAAAATGAATAAGAATACATTTATTGCAGAATTATCCCGAAAGCTGAGAAGGCTGCCTAAGGATGATTTTGATGATGCTATGATATATTATGTTGAATATTTTGCTGAAGCGGGAATTGATGAAAATCAGGATGTAATCCCGATGGTCGGTACCGTTGATGAGGTGGCGTCAAAGATTCTTGATGAATATAGTGAGAAACAGATAGAGAAGGCTGAAACAGAGGGAGGAGCGAAGAATCACACCAGAGCTGTCTGGTATGTTATTCTCGGAATATTTGCAGCTCCTATAGCGTTTCCGATAGCTATTGCGATTGTTGCAGTGTTATTCTCGATTATGGTAGCGGTTATAGCGGTTATTTTCTCCATGCTGGTTGCAGGCGTGTCAGTAGTTGCAGCAGGATTTGGTGCGATATTTGCGGCATTCTGGGCTGAGAATGTTGCTCAGATACTTTTTATTCTCGGATGCGGACTTGTCTGTGTTTCTCTGGGAGTAATGATAGTGTTAGGTTTTTATAAACTGGGAGAATTATTTATAAGAGGAATAATTAAGCTTTTCAGAAGTATTGGAAAGAAGAATAAATCAAAAGAAGGAGGAGCACAGTAATGAAAAAGGGCATAATGATTACTTTTATTATATGTGGCATTCTTTTGGTTACGGGTGCTGTTCTGATGATCGTTGGCTGGTGCAATGGTGCAGCGGCCGGATTTGATATAGATCTGCAGCATCGTAAGATAGTGGCTTCCGGTAAAGAAGAATTATATGCAGGAGAAAAAGAAACCGGTAAATTTACAGAGCTTGAAATTCTGGCGGATGCTTCTGCTATAAAAATTACCGAAGGAGAAGATTTTAAGGTGATTTACGAAGTGCGGGGTTCCGCTCCCGAAATACAAAATGGTAATGGTAAGCTGACTATTACTGAGAAGAAAAAGAACAGGTTTGTTTTAAATTTTGGAAGTACATCAAACAAAAAACAGAAGATAGAGATTCAGGTTCCAAAGGGAACGGAACTTGATAAATGCAGGATAGATTCCGATGCCGGAGATATTGCGATTGAATCACAGAATATTGGGGATCTGAGTATAGATGTTGATGCAGGAAACATTCAGATCAGTTCTTCTCAGCTTAACAGTATAGATATAGATGCTGATGCAGGCAATGTGGAGCTTAAAGATATTAAGAATGGCTCCCTCAAAGGTGATATAGACTACGGAAATGTCGAAATCAGCGATTCAGAGTTAGGTGATCTGGATATAAATACAGATGCAGGAAATATAGAAGTGACCGGTTCAAGGATTGATAACGTAAAGATGGATAGTAGTTATGGAAATATTGATCTGGCTCTTATAGGTGAAGAAGCGGATTACAGTATCAAAGCCAAGGTTGATTATGGAAGTCTGAAACTTAACGGCAAGAATCAGCATAGTAAAATCAATAAAGATGGAAAGTCCGGGAAAAGCATAAATATTGAAGCTGATGCAGGAGATGTTAATATTGATTTCTGATCCGGAAGTGCCGTAAATACTAATAAATCGTTGACTTTATTGGTATTTTATGTAATTATTAGTGGGTTGTATGATGTATACAACCCACTACTTTTTTACAATAATAACAGTATTTCTTCGAGGTGTATGATTCTTTTACAGAATCATCAGACGGAATTGAGGATTAGGGTATGATAATAAATGCTGTAGTATTAACAGGATTTTCTGAAACATTCGAAAAATGCTTCATAAAAGATGACAGATATAAGCTCCTTCTGAGTGGTATAGGTGTAACCGTCAAGGTTGCGCTGCTTGCTGCTGCAATGGGACTTATTATAGGATTTCTGATAGCACTCTGTAATCTTTCAAAGAATAAATTTCTGAATTTTCTTGGTAAGATTTATACGGATGTGATCAGAGGAACTCCTTCTGTTACCCAGCTTATGATCATTTATTTCGTTGTATTTGCAACGGTTAACTGGGAGAAATGGATAATTGCTGCAATAGCGTTCTCTATCAATTCAGGTGCGTATGTTTCTGAGATTATTCGTGCCGGTATCCTTTCTATAGATAAGGGACAGACCGAGGCAGGACGTTCCCTGGGTCTCAGCAAGGGACAGACCATGATGAGTATCATTGTTCCTCAGGCTGTTAAGAATATCTTTCCGGCTATGTGTAATGAGTTCATTACACTTATCAAGGAAACGGCTATTGTTGGATACGTAGGACTTGTTGATATCCAGAAGGCCGGGGACTTTATCAAGAGTGCCACCTATGAAGCCTTCATGCCACTTATTGCTACAGCTATTATTTATTTTGTAATTATAAAGGTATTGACCCTTGTTCTAGGACAGGTTGAGAAGAAACTCAGAAAGTCAGATCAGAGATAGTTGGAGTAAGCTTATGATCAAGGTAAATGATTTGCACAAGAGCTTCAATGGTATAGAGGTTCTTAAAGGAATAACTGAACATATAGATGATGGTGAGGTTGTAGTTGTTATTGGACCTTCCGGATCCGGAAAGAGTACATTTCTCAGATGTCTTAATCTTCTTGAGAAACCGCAGTCCGGAGAAGTGTGGATAGATGACCAGCAGATAAATGCGCATGGTGTCAATAAGAATCATATACGTGAGAAGATGGGTATGGTTTTCCAGCATTTTAATCTGTTCCCTCATCTTACTGTCCGTAAGAATATTACGCTGGCGCCGGTTAAGCTCAAGAAAATGACTCAGGCAGAGGCTGATAAGAAGGCGGATGAACTGCTTAAAATAGTAGGACTTGAAGATAAGGCTAATGTATATCCCAAGCAGCTTTCGGGTGGTCAGCAGCAGAGAATTGCTATAGCGCGTTCACTTGCGATGGAGCCGGATATTATGCTTTTCGATGAACCTACCTCCGCACTTGATCCGGAAATGGTAGGAGAGGTTCTTGATGTTATGAAGAATCTTGCAAAAAGCGGAATGACCATGGTGGTTGTTACTCATGAAATGGGCTTCGCCAGAGAGGTGGGAAGCAGAATACTTTTCATGGATGAAGGTGAGATAATAGAACAGGGAACACCTCAGGATATATTCGATAATCCACAGAATGACAGAACCAGGGAGTTTCTGAGTAAAGTTCTGTAGTGATATAGTTAATGTTTTTCCGAGGGATTATATTCCGGTTTTATTAAAGGCATGTATTCCGAGGAAGCTTTATATAAGGAGGAATTATTATGAAGTTAGTAAAGAAAATGGCTGCACTTGGACTTGCAGCAGTTATGGCACTTTCATTGGTTGCCTGTGGTTCTTCACAGAAGGAAGAAACAACAGAGGCTGGTAACAGTAGTGCAGGAGGAACAATTACATTTGGTACAAATGCTGAATTCCCTCCATTTGAGTATGTTGGTGGTTCAGGTGTTATCGGTGAGTTCGATGGTATCGATATGGCTATTGCCAAAAAGATAGCAGAGGATAACGGCAAGACAGCTGCAATAAATAACATGGAGTTTGATTCACTTCTCCTTGCTCTTCAGAATGGTCAGGTTGATGCGGTAATTGCCGGAATGACAATTACAGATGAGAGAAAGGAAGCTGTTGATTTCTCGGTTCCTTATTATAAAGCTACACAGGTTATGATCGTTAAGGAAGATTCTGATATTCAGAAGGCTTCAGATATGGCTGATAAGAAGATCGTAGTTGTTCAGGGTTATACAGGTGAGACCTGTGTTCAGGATCTTGGTTATAAATACGAAGCTTTCAAGAAGGGTTCAGAGACAATTCTTGAGCTTATGAATGGCAAGTGCGATGTAGTAGTTATTGATTCAGCTACTGCTGAGAAATATGTTGCTGATAACGAAGGTCTTAAGATTGTTGAAGATCCGGATGCTTTTGCGGCTGAGGAATATGGTATTGCTGTAAAGAAGGGTAATACAGAGCTTCTTAATCAGATCAATGAATCCATCAACAAGATGCTTAGTGATGGAACAATCTCAACTATTTCAGCTGATTACCTTGATGCTGATACAACATCAGATGACGGATCATCTACAGATGCGGAGTAAGCTTTAAATAACGCTTTAACATGTGACAGCAGAGTTGATTCTCCGCTGTCACATTTTTCTATAAAATATAAAAAATAGATATATAAACATTTAGCACAAAGATAAATTGCTTTAAGAAGGAGGTAAGTATGCATCTTAAAGAAACAGGGGAAGACACTAATGTAGTTCCGGGAACTAATTATTCGGATTTAAACCAGAATAATCCGAATCAGTATGGAAATGGTGCGAGCCCGTATAATAACGGCCAGAGTCCGTATGGAGGGAATCCGAATCCGTATAATAATGGCCAGAGTCCATACGGAGGGAATCCGAATCCGTATAATAACGGCCAGAGCCCATACGGAGGAAATCAGGGACCATATAATAATGGCCAGGGTCCATATGGTGGAAACCAGGGGATGAATGCGAATTATCCGGGACAGGTTAACAACATTCCAATGGGAACTCCATATACCGGAGCGGCGGCTCAGAAGAAAAGTAGTATTCCGGTCTGGCTTATTGTCGCCATTGTGATTCTTCTGGTAGGAGTAAGCGGTTACTTTTTGTATGGTAAGATTAATTCAATACTCGGTAAAGCAGATTATATACCGGGTGTGACAAGTGGTAATTCGTTTAAGAATGATTATTTCGGATTTAAATCTGATTTTGGATCTGACTGGAAGGTTACAGCATACTCCGGTTCTGCAGAAACTGAGAAGAGTTGCCTGGATTCAAGCCAGGTGATAAATGAGATTACAGCTGTTAATGATCTGGGAGCAGAGGTTTTTGTTTTCAGTGTTGAACAGACTCCTTTCAATGTTAAAGCTGCCGGAACTGATATGGACAAACTTATGGATTCTTTGAAAGAAGAATTTGTTAAAGAAATGGAATCCAGTGGATATTCAGTTTCAAATATTGAAAGAGAAACAATGACTATTGCCGGAAAAACCTGTGAAGGAATTAAGATGACAGGAAGAGTGAGTGGCTATGATAAGGATTTAAGTCTTGCTCAGTTCTATATGTTTAAAGGTAATTATGTAGGAATGTTCTCGGCTGTCTCAACTTCAGAGGCTAAGTCGAAGCTGATTATTCAGAATAATGTAGTCTCAACAGAATAATAGTTAAAGAGTGCCGCTTGCGGCACTTTTTTTG
>CACZPG010000116.1 GCA_902782965.1 uncultured Lachnospiraceae bacterium | reverse complement strand
TAACAAATGAGGGACAGCTTTTTCTGATAAACGGTGAGAGTGTAATGACCTCTCTTAAGTCTTTTGTGGAGCAGGAAATATTTACCAGCGTTATATTCGATGATGAAGATACACTATTTGTTGGAACTTCCTCTAATAATATTTATCGTTATGAAATTGATGGAACGAAGCTTGTCAGAAAGAGTTCTATCAGATGTGGTGACCTGACCTCGATTAACAGAATGTATTTTAATGCTGCTGGATTATTATATGTCTGTTCTGACAGTGGAGTAGGATATATAGACGAATCGAGAAAATTCCATTTCATAAATACCGGGAGCTTTAATAATTCAATAGACAATATGACTATGGATTATCAGGGGAATCTCTGGTTCTCTTCTTCCAGACTGGGGCTTCTCAGAATTTCTGAGTCACCTTTTACGGATATATATCTATCAGCGGGAATGTCAGGCAAGGTAGTAAATGCTGTCACAAGATGGCAGGACAGACTCTATATCGGAACGGATACAGGCCTTGATATTGTTGACGAGAATAATAATAAACAGATAACAGGAGACCTTACAAAACAGCTTGAGGGCATTCGTATCAGATGTCTTACTGTAGATTCAAGAGATAATCTGTGGATAAGCACTTATGGAAAAGGTCTGCTCATGGTTTCTCCTGATGGAGAGGTTACGGCTTTTGATAGTACTAATAAACAGTTTGGCGACTGGGCAAGGGTTGCTATCGAGCTTTCCGATGGGACGATTGCGGCCTCCAGTGATGTAGGGCTGGGATTCTTTGCTAAGAATAAACTTGACAGTATTATTGAATATGACGACGGACTCAGTAAGGCCATGATACTGAGTCTTGTTCAGCTTTCTGATGGAAGGCTTCTCTGCGGAACGGACGGGGATGGCATAGCTGTAATAAAGGATGGACAGATAACCGATCACTATACTATAGAGAATGGACTCAGTTCGGAGGTTATTCTCAGAATAGTTGAGGATCCTGTAGAAAAAGGTGCTTATATTGTTACCAGTAACGGCCTTTGTTACATGAATGCAAATGATGAAATAAAATTTCTGGAAAGATTTCCTTATTTTAATAATTATGATATCTGGCCATGTGATGATGGTGAACTGTTTGTGCTGGGAAGTGCCGGAATATATGTTATAAACAGGGGTGAAGTATTCAGTGCAGACCAGAAAGAAGCTGATTATGAACTGCTTAACTCCAAGAGAGGTCTGAAAGCAGCTCTGACTGCAAATTCCTGGGATTATATGGATGATGAGGGTAATCTGTATCTTTCCTGCGATAATGGTGTGTTCCGTATGAATATCCATAATTATGGTGTTACGAGGAAATCTTATCGAATGATGATTTCTTCCATTATTCTGGATGGTATCTCTCATGATCTGGAAAGAGGAGAGGCCTTTGAAGTTGGCAGAGATATAACCAAAATGGAAATAGTGCCGGAGGTCGTAAACTATACAGTTGATGATCCCAACGTATTATATTACATGGAAAACTTCGATGTGTCTGAAACAGTAGTTCCTCAGAGCGAACTGACGGATATTACCTATACCAATCTTCCTTCAGGAACATATAAATTTCATCTGTGTGTCCTGGATAATAAGAATGAAAAAATCATAGAGGAAAGTGTTTTCGAGATAGTCAAAGAAAACGAAATATATAATACTAAGGGATTTCATATTTATCTTCTTATTGTTGCGATGCTGGCAGTTGCGTGGTTTACCTGGTTTGTTGCAAGAACTCAGATACAGCGTACTCTCAATTTTCAACGTAAGGAACTGGAATTTGCCAGAAACCAGTTGAAGATGGGTAATGAGACGATCCTTGCTATAGCTAAAACTGTGGATGCCAAGGATGAGAATACAAGTCAGCATTCTCAGCGAGTTTCGGAATACAGTGTTCTTATTGCCAGAGAACTGGGATTCTCGGAAGACGAATGTGAGAATCTGAAGAAGGCTGCGCTGCTTCATGATATAGGAAAAATCGGTATTCCGGACAGGGTACTTAATAAGCCGGGAAGGCTTACTGATGAAGAATATGCTATCATGAAATCTCATGTTACCAGAGGTGCTAAGATTCTTAAGGACTTTACAATCGTAGAACATGCCAGTGAAGGCGCCGAGTATCACCATGAGAGATATGATGGTAAGGGTTATCCTAAGGGACTAAAGGGAGAGGATATACCTCTTTATGGTCGTATAATCGGTGTGGCTGATGCTTTCGATGCCATGACGGCGAACCGTGTATATCGTAAGAAGATGAGTTTTGACTATGTGTTGAATGAACTGAGGACTTGCAGCGGTACCCAGTTCGATCCTAAAATGGTTGACATAATGTTGAAGCTTATTGAAGAGAAAAAGATTGATATTGAGGCATTATATGGAAAACTGCCGGAATCAAACGATGAGGAGAGTGGTGACAAATGATGAGAATGAGAATTATAACTGTATTCACCGCTCTGATCATGATAGGTATTTATCTGGGCATCTGTTATATAGGTTTATATGATGAACACAAAACCAGAATGATTAAAGTTGGGTTTATCTATGATGGCGATGAGAGTGCGCCTTATACCTATAATTTTATCAGAGTCGAAGACAGATTAAAGGAATACTATTCCGGTGGAAAGGTGACAACAGTTTCAAGATATAATATTCCGGCGGATAAGGGTGAACAGGGACTGTCAGAGTTAGTAGATGAGGGCTGTGATATTATATTTACTACCAGTTATGGATATGAGGAAGCCGCGAAGAAAATGGCGAAGGAACATCCGGATATTCAGTTCTGTCAGGCTACAGGAGATAATGCTATTGAGGATCCGCTTCCGAATTATCATACCTTTATGGGCGAGATTTATGAAGGAAGATATGTATCAGGCATCGTAGCCGGTATGAAGCTTAAGACCATGATAGACAGTGGTGTGATAACAGCTGATCAGGCTAAGGTCGGATATGTGGGAGCTTTTCCTTATGCTGAGGTTATCTCCGGCTATACCGCATTTATTCTCGGGGTAAGAAGCATAGTTCCGACTGCAACCATGGAAGTTAGATACACAGGTACCTGGACCAGCTACTCGTTAGAGAAGCAGTGTGCGCAGACTCTGATAGATGATGGCTGTGTTATTATTTCACAGCATTCTGATACCATCGGACCGGCTGTTGCCTGTGAAGAAGCCTGTGAGGATGGAAATATAGTCTATCATGTAGGATATAACCAGAGTATGATAGATGTGGCTCCTACTACAACTCTGGTAAGCTCAAGGATTGACTGGTCGAAATATATATTTGCTGCAGTGGATGCGGTTCTGAATAAGAAGAATATCGAAAGAGCTATGGATGGACATATTCATGGGAATGATGTGGGTGGCGGATTTGACTACGAATGGGTACAGATGCTCGATATCAATAATCTGATTGCGGCGGATGGAACTGAAGAAGCTGTAGAGAGAACAGTTAAGAAGCTGAAGAAACATCAACTCACGGTATTTAAAGGTGACTATATAGGTATAAATCCGAATGATCCGAATGACAGGATAGACCTCAGCTCCGGATATATTGAAAATGAAAATGCTTCGGCTCCTTCTTTCCATTATATTCTGAAGGATGTAGTCACAGTTATTGATGATGAGGAAGAATGATAACCAATATCCCGGAAGCCTTATAATTATTTATATGAATACGCGAGTAGCAAAATAATTATAGAATGTGCGAGTAATTAAAGAATTATAGAATCGCAAGTAATAAAAGAATTATATTGACAACTATATATATAAAGAGTAAAATGAAAACCGTTTTCAAATTAAAAATGAAAATGGTTTTCATTTTTGTGTTTGTTTTTTATCTCTTTATCATTGGACGATATAATGATTTATAAATTTCGGAGAATCAGGATGAATAATAAATCACAGTACAAAACAAAACAGCGTGCTGACATTATGGCATACCTTATGGAGATGAACGGGGAACATGTGACAGTTAATGATGTATGCCGTCATTTTGAGGAACAGGGTAAGGCTATAGGTGTTACAACTGTTTACAGACAGCTGGATAAGATGGTGGCTGAAGGACTGGTAAATAAATATACTCTGGATAATAAGAGTTCGGCCTGTTATGAATATGTGGATACAGATCATCATATGCATGGTATGAAGCAGTGCTATCACTGTAAATGTGACAACTGTGGTAAGCTGATCCATCTGCATTGTCATGAAATAGAGGATCTGATCAAACATATAGAAGGAAGCCATGAATTTACAATAAACCCTAAGCGGACGGTTTTCTATGGGTTATGTAAGGAGTGCAGTGAAAAGGGAGCATAATGATGGACAGATATAGAATTAGCAGGTTTGTAATGGCTGCTGTGCTTGTAATTACATTATTCTTCTCGTCTGTATTTATTGCGGAAGAAATGGGACATCATGACTGCACAGGTGAAGATTGTCCGATATGTGCAACTATTGAGTTGTGTATCAGTATTATCAGGACCTGTGAAGCAGTTACAGTAATGGCTTCAGCTCTTGTTATAATGGCAGCTCCTCTGATCACGACAACAGCTATATATGACGCAGAAACGGTTACATTTAGCCTGATAGATAATAAAGTGAGACTGGATTACTGATTTATTGTGTCAAACTTAACGAATTGAAGATATAAAGAATAGAGTATTAAGAAAAGAAAACAAGGAATAGTTTAGAGGTATAAATCAGTATGAAGAAAATATATATTAGAGATGTATTAAGTAAAGTTATGGTTTCTGCCATGGGAGTTTTCATGGCTGTGAGTCTCGCATCCTGTGGTGCTGCAGGAAGTGCAGGTACTGCAAATAACGATATAATTAAGGCTCCGGGAAACTCAGATAAACTTCAGGTAGTTACTACAATTTTCCCTGAATATGACTGGACCAGAGAAATTGTCGGGCAGGGAGCTAATAGTGTGGACAAGAGTGCGGCTGACAGTGTTGAAATTTCCATGCTTCTGGATAATGGAGTGGATCTTCACAGTTATCAGCCTACTGCCGCTGATATTACCAGGATTTCAACCTGTGACATATTTATATATGTAGGCGGAGAGTCTGATAAATGGGTTGATGATGCTCTTAAGGAAGCAATTAATAAAGACATGAAGGTCATTGATCTTATGGATGTTCTGGGTGAATCCGTCAAGGAAGAAGAACTTGTTGAAGGTATGCAGGGTGAAGAAGAGGAAGATGAGGACGCTGATTCAGAACATGAAAATGAGGATGCTGATGAGAATCATGATCATGAAGAGGGCGATGAAGATGGACATCATCACGAAGAAGGTGAAATAGAATACGATGAGCATGTGTGGCTGTCTGTAAAGAATGCAGAGAAGCTCTGTACTGCATTTGAAGAAGCTTTAGCAGAGAAGGATCCTGAAAACGCTGCAGCTTATAAGGCAAATCTTGATGCATATAATGATAAGCTTGCTGCCCTTGATTCAGAGTATCAGACAGCGGCAGATAATGCCAAGGTTAATACGATTCTGTTTGGTGACAGATTCCCATTCAGATATATGGTGGATGATTATAATATAGATTATTATGCGGCCTTTGTTGGATGCTCGGCTGAGACGGAGGCAAGTTTTGAAACTGTTATTTTTCTTTCCGGAAAAGTGGATGAACTGGGACTTCCCGTTATATGTACCATAGAGAACAGTGATCAGAAGATAGCGGAAACTGTAAAGAAGAATACTGAGTCGGGAAATCAGGATATTATATCGATGAACTCCCTTCAGGCTGTTACTTCAAAGGATATTGAAGAGGGAGTAACATATCTTTCGGCAATGCAGGAGAATCTGAATAGTCTTAAGAAGGCTCTCGGAGAATAATCAGACAGGATGACGGCAGGAGGCTTGACCTCCTTATGTGACCGACGGCATACGTTTAGAAGTGGAAAGAGGTAAAAGAAGAAATGCCATTAATAACTGTAAAGGATGTATCAACAGGATATGAAGGAATTGCACTTTCGAAGCATATAGATTTTAAGGTTGAGAAAGGTGACTATCTCTGTATTGTTGGTGAGAATGGAGCGGGTAAGAGCACCCTTATGAAAACACTTCTGAAGCTTCAGCCGGTGATAAAAGGAGAGATTGAATATAGTGATGAACTGGGCAGCAGTGATATAGGTTATCTCCCTCAGCAGACGCTTGTTCAGAGAGATTTTCCGGCAAGTGTATGGGAAATAGTAATGTCAGGAAATCTGTCAAGAACCGGACTGAGACCGTTCTATTCAAAAGAAGAGAAGAAACGGGCTGAGGAAAGTTTAAAGAAACTGGAAGCCTGGGATCTGAGAAAGAAAACCTTCAGAAATCTTTCCGGTGGACAGCAGCAGAGAGTTCTTCTGGCAAGAGCTCTTACTGCTACCAATAAGGTCATTCTCCTGGATGAGCCTGTGAGTGGGCTGGATGCCAGGGTTACAGAAGAAATGTATTCCATTGTTCAAAAGCTTAATAAAGATGGAATTACCATAATAATGATATCCCATGATATAAAAACAGCTGTTAAATATGCAAGTCATATTCTTCATCTTGGCAAGAGGCAGTTATTCTTCGGAAAAACTGAGGATTATACAAAGAGTGAGGCATATAAGTACTGGTCAACAGCCGAGGAGGAAGAAGATTAATCAGAGGTATTACTAATAGATAACGGAGTAAAGGATATGTATAGTATTATTTCCAGACTGACATTAGAAGGCGGTGTAATTGACACACTCGCATATTATTTCCAGTATAATTTCGTAATATTTGCGCTTATTGTGGGAGTGCTGATCGCATTATGTTCGTCGCTGCTGGGAGTGACGCTTGTTCTGAAAAGATATTCCTTCATAGGTGACGGACTCTCTCATGTGGCCTTCGGAGCAATGGCTGTAGCCAGTGTTCTCAAGCTTGCAAATCTAAATATACTTGTGATGCCGGTTACAATTCTGGTAGCAGTACTGCTTCTCAGAGGCGGTAATAAATCAATGCTTAAGGGGGATGCAGCGATTGCAATGCTTTCGGTTACATCTCTTGCTTTCGGTTATCTTATCATGAATGTATTCTCTGCGTCGGCAAATGTATCCGGTGATGTGTGCAGTACTTTGTTCGGTTCAACGTCTATTCTGACTCTTGACAGTACCGAAGTTGCAATATGTATAGTTCTCTCATTAATAGTGATTGCTGTATATCTGTTGTTCTACAATAAGATATTTGCTGTAACATTTGATGAAACCTTCTGCAGAGCTACAGGAGTAAAGGCCGGAAGATATAATTTCCTTATAGCTATAATCATAGCGGTAATAATTGTTCTGGGAATGAATCTGGTGGGAAGTCTTCTGATATCTGCGCTGATTGTATTTCCGGCACTTGCGGCCATGAGACTCAGCGGCACCTTCAGAGGTGTAGTTCTGTTATCAGCTGTTTTTTCTGTAATCTGTGCGCTTGCGGGCATGCTGGTTTCAATCTTGTATTCTACTCCGGTTGGTGCTACTATAGTTGGAGTGGATTTATTATGGTTCCTGCTTGCTGTATGTATAGGAAAATTCATACTAAAGAATCAATAAACTTATTTGTACTAATAGGGGAATTAAATGAAAAAGATTAAACGATACAGTTTATCAATCCTTTTGATTGCTGTTATGATTACATCTGTCGGATGTGGAAATAACACGACAGAATCTAAGACTGGAAGCAATAATAATGTTCAGGCTGCTCTTGACAGTCAGATAGCTAAGGAAAATTCTGAAGAAATGACAGCGGAATTAACTACTGAAGCTTCTGAGAATCTTACCACGGAGCAGAGCGATGCAGAGGCTCTCAAAGGTATGCTTGAGGAACAGCTGGCAAGTGGATCTTCAGAGGATGAGTCATCACCATCGGATGCCAAGGCAGATCCTAATGTGGATGTCGATCTTACCGTAATGAACAGTGATATGATCTATGC
Source organism: uncultured Lachnospiraceae bacterium (assembly GCA_902782965.1). Taxonomy (GTDB): domain Bacteria; phylum Bacillota; class Clostridia; order Lachnospirales; family Lachnospiraceae; genus Eubacterium_Q. The sequence goes on along the minus strand of CACZPG010000116.1, from coordinate 5,738 downwards.
GACGGTATATCAGATGATGGCTGATTCAGACAGTTATGTTGGTAAGAAGATTAAGCTTTCGGGAACTTATTATGCATCCTGGTATGAGGATACCAAGCAATATTATCATTATGTGCTTATTAAAGATGCGCTGGCCTGCTGTCAGCAGGGACTGGAATTTGTATGGGGTGACGGAAGTCATGTGTATCCGGATGAATATCCGGCAGAAGATGCCGAGGTTGAAGTTATAGGAACCTTTGAAACCTATAAGGATAACCCGGATGATGAATACCAGTTCTGCCACCTTGTGGATGCAACTCTGGTAGTCAAGGATGCTGCAACCGGAAATGACAAGAATTAAAATAGAGAAAGATAAGAAACTATATAATTATTATTAAAGGATACTATTATGGGCTCTAATGCAGTAAAAGAAGATATTGAAAATACTATAACAGACGAAATAAGTGAGGCTAAAACAAATGCGGATGGTCCGCGTTTTATAGATAGCCTGCTATGCAAACAGTTCTGTATTAAAGGTCTGAAATTTGAAATGGTGGATCTGCTGTTTGTAATAGCTTTATGGATTCTGGCTTATTTATCCAGAACCAAGCTGTTTCCAATTGTTTCAGGTGACTTTGTCTCATATAATGAATGGATGCAGAAAATATCAGATGAGGGTGTTTTCAGCGTTATAGGAAATTACGGAACCTCTCAGATATATATGATGGGGCTTGTTGTTGCTGTGACAGACAACTGGCTTTCAGGCTTGAAGGTATTATCGATTTTCTTCGAATATGCCACAAGCATAGCTGCCTTTTTGATACTGCTTCATATGACTGGTTCCACCAGGAAGTCAGTAATGGGAATGGCATTCGTTCTGCTTTCACCTACTTATATACTTAACGGAGCTTACTGGGGACAGTGCGACGCTATCTATACATGTTTTATTATCTGGGGGATTTATTATCTGCTCAAAGATAAAGGAAATCTTTCAATGATAATGATGGGAATAGCATTGTCATTTAAACTGCAGGCTATATTTATATTTCCTTTCCTGATAATTATCTGGTTAAAGAAATACACTTTAAAGCTACTTCATTTTATTTGGATTCCAATAGTATACTTTGCTACAAGCCTGCCGGCTTTATTTGCAGGATGTTCAATTTCAGATATTTTCTTTGCCTATACTGATCAGACATCACAATTCCCATGGGGCACCTTAGAGTATCCTAATCTTTATGCATTTCTGGATGAAAATATAAATGGTGGACATCATATGGATGAGGTGTCCGGAGCAGGATTATTCCTGGCAATAATAGTATTGGGAATCATTTGTTATTACATATATGTAAAAAAGATAGATATTACTGAAAAAATATTAATTCTTATAGCACTGCTTACAGTGGCAGTAACAATATATACTCTTCCTCATATGCATGACAGATATGGGGTAATACTTGATATGATTGTAGTTATATATGCAGTTATTAATCCTAAAAGAATTCCGTTGATGATAGGATTTTTCCTGATAACTGTCTTTACTTACATGCCATTCCTGACAGGAGCCCATATTTTCTCTATTCAGGTGCTGGCTGTATTTGAAACAATTCTTATCGGAATTGTCGGATATGATCTATATAAAGAAATATCTAATTCAGAGTCCAGCTTTTAAACCAGTTAAGCTTATGGGTTAAATCATATGAGAATGGTAATCCTGAAATCAGCGGGAAGAACAGGAAGAATATAAATATCACAACAATCAGGTAAACGTTAATCAGCTTCCTGATCCCGGGTTTCCAGTTAATAAGTGTGTTAATTGTATAGCCCATCATAAATACAGAAAAGATAAATGATGGAAAATAATGATAAATGAATACACATCTTGATACTCCCATCCATGGTATGTATTGAGCAAGATATGAGACAGTCAGTAAAATGGCTGTCTTTTCATTTACAAGCAGCACATCGTTTAATGACGCAGCTTCTTGAATTTTTGATTTCCCTGTTTTAGAGGTACTGAATTTATTGATAAAACATAAGAATATTTTAATCATTCCACGTATTGCTTTATAGAATACGAAAAGAACACAGGGGATAGCTGCCCACCATACGGCTACATTTCCGATATAATTTACAGTTGAACGTAAAGTAACTTTATCTGTCTGGCTGACCAGAGCATTAGCAGCCAGAAGAGGCTTATATACTACAGGCCATGTATAAAAGTCTGACATATACGGATGAGTTGCCTGAAGGTTTGAATGATAATTTATCATGTAATTAGTGTTTCTGAGGGTTCTTGCAATGAGTCCGGTCCAGCCGTAACCAATATATAATCCATCGTCGTTCCAGGTTATGGTCTTGTCAGTATAGCCCATCTGTGCATAGAGTTCTACGGATGGTATATATGCCAGGGTATAAGTGAAGAGTGGGATGACAATGAAGAAAAGTACGCAGAATGCTGCGAGTTTTCCTACCTTTCTGACCGGATAATGTGTAAATGTATGCACCAGGAATATAAGTGCGAGTCCTGCTGCGGCGTATACTCCGGTAAGCTTGGTAGCTATTGCACAGCCCATGGTAAAGCCTGAAAGAGCAAGCAGTCCGGTAATGTTACGAGGCATCAGTTTTCCTGACAGCTTGTCTTTTCCCTGATATGCGGCATTGAATTCAGTCATATATAGGTACATGTAGTAATAAGACTGAATTATAAAGAATGCAACGAATATGTCGATAGTAGAAATACGTGACAGTGTATAATGCATGCAGTCAAACGCGAAAAGAAGACAGGTGCTTCCTGCCACATAGGTGTTCTTAAAGATTGCTTTGGCAAAGCAGTAAATCAGTGGAACGAAGAGAATTCCAAATATAGCTACGAAGAATCTGAAGCCGAAAGGAGTCATTCCAAACATCTTTATTCCGAGTGCGATGAAACACTTTCCCAGTTGTGGATGAGTGGTTTCGTAGGTTGGCAGACCATGAACGAATTCATAACCGGTACGGCCATGATAAATCTCGTCGAACATAGTTCCATCCATATATGTAGCTTCGGCCGTGTCATAATACTTTTCCTGTTCATCAAAGAGTTCAGGATAGTCTGACTCATTAACAGGGTTAAGGATTTCGCCTTCACTTCCAAGACAGACCATCTCGTTAAATACACCACCATCTTCTGAAGTGCATACAATTCCGAGATATCTGAGATTATAATATACATCAACCTTGTTCCACTGGAATACAGACGTGACGGTCCTGTCGCCGATGGTTTCCCACTCTTGTGTGGTCTCATTAAAAGTGGAGAGAGACAGCTGACGACTATCCAGATTTCCGAGATATATATCAAGCTGCTCGACGGTTATATAATCACCAAAGTCCAGGATGATATCTCTATTTTCCTTGGTTGTCTGATAATATGACTCAGGTGCATAGGTATTTCCAAGACGGAAGAATACAAGAATTGTAAAAATAACAGTAAGTACAGACATGCAGATCCAGTCCTTCTTTGTAAGAAGCTTTACAGAAGGAAGAGAATAGAAGAAACTCTTCTTTGGCGCCGGTTTGCTGTTCCTGCCTGAAATCTTCTTATTGCCGGCATTCTTGTTGCCTGTTTTTTCATCGGTGTTATTGGTAACGATGCTATTATTGTTTACGTTATTGTTGTTTGCTTTATTGCTGTTTACGTTATTGTTGTTTGTTTTATTGTTACTTCTTTTATTATTTTTTTTACTTTTTTTTGACATGAATATGCCTCTCTGATAGTGTAGTATTTGTAAATGATATAATGATATGGGTTTTATAAGTACCTTTTGACACCATATGACATACGGATTGCTCCATTGCTAAAGCAATTCTCGCAATCCTAGAAACATTTGGAAACCGCTGATTTTCTACAAAAATCGCTAATTCCAAATGTTTCAGCGTGTCATAAGGTCAATATGCGTTTCCTGCAAGCAGGAACGCATGTTGACCTATGACACTTATGTCATAATATCATCTACAATAAAAAAACTCAATTAGTATGATTAATAATGAATACTATTATGATCGAAGATTTGTTATAATACATAAGGTTAATGCTCTCAGGATGAAACATATCATAAAGGATATAAATATATTGTCGGAGGAAATAAAATGCTTTTTGGTTGGGGAACAGCAGTAATTATTATTAGTTTTATTGTTATATCATTGTTAACGGTATTCTATAAATCCAGTGGGAAGACTTATAACGGAAATAATATTGTACTAAGGGGCTTTTTATCTGACCATCAGTTTGATACATTTCAGCCGGAAATAAAAGATTATATCAAGGTGGCGTTGATTGCTTTATTATTTCGCGTTATCTGCCTGATAATAAGTGCTTTTATTATGAGATCATATGTAGAGGAAGAGCCCTTAAGCCTTGATAAATTCCTGAATGAATGGATTAAATAGGATTCGCAGCATTATTTAGGCATTGCTGAATCAGGATATAAAGGTCTGGAAGTAGAAAACATGTATGTGTATCTGGTGTTCTTTCCGGTTTATCCATATTTGGTAAAAGCCTTTCATCTGATAATCAGTGACTACAGGATTGCTGCATTGCTGGTATCGGTTATCTGTTATGTTATAGGAATATGCTATTTTTATGGAGCAATCTGTCTGGAATTCGGGGAAGACATAGCGAAGAAAGCAGCTGTTTACTTATCAATTTTCCCATTTTCCTTCTATTATGGTTCTATAATGACCGAGAGTACATTTCTGATGATGTGTGCTATGTGTTTCTATTATACGAAGAAGCATAAGTGGATCGTAAGTGGAGTTATCGGTTTTTTTGCCAGCCTGACGCGAGTACAGGGTATTCTCCTGCTTATAATTCTGTTTTGCGAGTGGATGGAATATAAACGGCCTATAGAAGATATTATTAATAAAAAATATAAGAAGCTATTTGGAAATGCATTACCGGTAATTATAGGCGCTGTGTTAACTCTTCTGGGGTTAGGAGTCTATTTCCTGATCAATTACAAGATTGCCGGAGATCCATTGATCTTCCTGGACTATCAGAGGGATAACTGGAATAATCAGGGACAGTTTTTTGCGAAGACCATAGCTGATGTATGGGGCAGATCATTTAATGGCGGACTGTCCGGACAGCTTCAGGTGATGGCAGGATATGTTCCGGTATTCCTTATTGTTCTATCAGTTGTATTGTTGGGATATTCGCTTTTTGTAATAAATAGTAAATATATATTGTTTTATGCGTTTTATGTCATAACCTGCTATTCACATGGATGGCTGATAAGTTCGGGACGTTATATGTCCGCTGCTTTTCCAATGTTTATTATAATGGCTGTTTTCTCAAGGAAACATGAGAAAGTGGATAAACTCCTGGTGGTAACAAGTGCCATGCTATATGGAGTGATATTGTTTGAGTTTCTGACCTGGAAGCATGTTTATTAGGTCGTTTCTGATTTGAATGGAGCTCTGCTATGATAAAAATGAAAAAGGCAGAATTACATATTTGGTTATTTCGTATGTGATGTTTTTTGTGATGCTTTTTGTGATGCCTGTCTTATTCATTAATATCAATGTATTTGCTGCAGAGGACGATATTAATAATGATATAGGCAAGGATACAGAGAAAAACACGGAGAATGAGGAAGGCGGCAAGGTTTCGGTGGTTAAACCGACAGGTAAAAAGATCAAAAAGATTAATATTCCGGATACGGTTAAGATTAATGGACAGAAATAAAAGCTAAAGCGTTCTTTGGATGTAAGAAGCTGAG
>CACZPG010000115.1 GCA_902782965.1 uncultured Lachnospiraceae bacterium | reverse complement strand
TTTGCCATCTCAATATCTTCTATTCTTTTTAAACCGCATATCTTAATCTTAGTATCCATCATAAACATTCCCACAAAGATGACATTCGTGACACTTGAACAGTGGCTCTGGGATACGGTTCGAAGAACCGAGGGCTCCCAGGGTCCGAGCAAAGCGAGGATGCGCTGCACGTAGTGCAGCCATGACTTCCAAAGGAAGTCATGCATATCGACAAAGTCGATATGGCACAAGTTCAAACTGTCACATTTTATGCTGATTTCATTTTCTGTATCAGGCCAGGCTTATCGCTGCTTCTCATAAGCATCTCACCGATAAGCACCGCATCCGTTCCATTTTCTTTAAGCCTAATTACGTCCTCCGGCTTCTCAATTCCACTTTCGGATACAAATATAATATCCTCCGGAACCAGTTCACGAAGTCTGATGCTGTTATTTATATCTACCGTAAAATCCTTCAGGTTTCTGTTATTAACTCCGAGAATTCTTGCTCCCGCATCCAGGCATCTTCTGACCTCTGTTTCATCATGAGCTTCAAAAAGACAGGAAAGTCCGAGATTATCTGCTATTTCTGAGAATTGTTTCAGTTCCTTATCGGATAATATAGCTGCAATCAGCAGAACTGCCGAAGCTCCCATAAGCTTGGCCTGATAAATCATATAAGGATCGATTGTAAAATCTTTTCTAAGGACCGGTATACTTACCTGCTTTACTATCCCCTTAAGATATTCGTCGCTTCCTTTGAATCTTTCAGGTTCGGTGAGACAGGAAATGGCATCGGCCCCGCTTCTTTCATACTCCAGTGCTATTTCCAGATACGGAAACTCCTCTGCGATCACTCCCTTGGATGGAGATGCCTTCTTTACTTCAGAGATAATGGAAAGTCCCTTCTTCGCAAGAGCCTGTTCGAAGGGATATTCGAACTCAAGTACCTCCATTTCACGCTCTGCCATCAGCTCAGCATCCCGCTGAATATCAGCCAGTGAATAAATCTCTTTCTGTTTCTCAATTCTCACTCTTGTAAGAGCTGCCAGTTCATCAAGTATCATTCTACCAATTCTCCTATATCATATGGTGAAATCTTTTAACTATTACTTACTTCAATAAATTTCTCCAGAGTTTCTGTTGCTTTACCTGATGCAATAATCTCCTCAGCCAGCTTGATTCCTTCTTTCATGGAATCAGCCTTTCCTCCTATATAAAGAGCAGCACCCGCATTCAGAAGTGTTGCCTCTCTCTTTGGACCCTTCTCTTCTCCACTGAGGATACTTCTGGTGATGGCCGCATTTTCCTCAGGAGCTCCACCTACAAGATCTTCCTTCTTGCATGTCTTAAATCCAAAATCCTCAGGTCTTATAACTCTTGTCTTGTACCATCCGTCCTTTATCTCACATATGGTTGTTGGTGAACTGAGAGATATCTCATCCAGCTTATCCTGTCCAAATACAACCATTCCTCTCTTAACACCCAGATCTGCAAGAACCTGAGCCAGAGGTTCAACAAGGTATTCATCATACACACCCAGAAGCATCTGAGTAGGCTTACCGGGATTTGTAAGAGGGCCAAGAATATTAAATACTGTTCTGAAACCAAGTTCTTTTCTGATTGGTCCTACATATTTCATTGAAGTATGATACTTCTGTGCAAAGAAGAAGCACATTCCTACTTCATTCAGAAGTTCTATGCATTTCTCAGGATCCTGCTGAATATTTACTCCAAGGGCTTCCAGACAGTCTGCAGTTCCACATTTGGAAGAAGCTGCTCTGTTACCGTGCTTGGCAACCTTCATTCCACCTGCAGCTGCGATAAGAGCTGAAGTAGTGGAAATATTGAAGCTGTGAGCATTATCACCACCTGTTCCTACTATTTCAAATATATCCATTCCGGTATTTACAGGAATTGCATGATCTCTCATGGCTGCAGCACATCCTGCTATCTCATCCTTGGTCTCAGCCTTAGCACTCTTGGTAGACAGAGCTGACAGAAATGCAGCGTTCTGAGTAGGAGTAGTCTCCCCACTCATAATCTCATTCATTACCGTGTACGCCTCATCATATGTGAGATCCTGCTTATTTACTATTTTCTCGATTGCTTCCTTGATCATTGTAATGTACCTCCTTAATGGTTCTTATTTATTTCACATTTCCAAAAAATTCTTAAGTAGTATCAATCCTTCCGGTGTAAGAATGGATTCTGGATGAAACTGAAGTCCGTATACCATATAATCCCTATGTTTAACTGCCATAACCTCTTCATCGTCATCAGATACTGCAATAACTTCGAGACAGTCGGGAACAGTCTCCTTCTTTGCCGCCAGAGAATGATATCTGGCCACCTTCATTTTGTGACCGTCCTCATGAACCGCATCACCTTCCGGACCCGGATTCTCCTCAGAGGCTCCGATTCCTCTGAATATAGCATCATCTGTTACCGTACATACCGACTGTTTTCCATGCATCAGTCTCTTGGCATAAGTAACAGTAGCTCCGTATACTTCACAGATGGCCTGATGTCCCAGACATACACCGAGAATCGGTATCTTTCCACCCAGCTGTCTTACCACTTCTTCACAGATTCCTGCATCATCAGGCTTCCCCGGTCCCGGAGACAGAATAATGTGAGAAGGCTTTAATTCTTCTATTTCCCGAATACTCATTTCATCATTTCTGATTACTCTTATATGAGGGTTAATGCTTCCTATAAGCTGAAAAAGGTTATAGGAGAAGCTGTCATAATTATCTATTAGTAGTATCATTATATTTCCTTTCTGTATACAACTAATCTATACTAATCTATTTTTGTCTCAAGGGCATTGATCACTGCTTTGGCCTTATTGATACATTCCTGGTATTCCGTCTCCGGAACTGAATCCGCCACGATTCCCGCTCCGCTTCTCACGAATACCCTGCCATTCTTCTTATAAGCTATTCTTATGGCAATACAGGTATCCATATTTCCGGTGAAATCAATATATCCTATAGCGCCGCCGTATATTCCACGCTTATTATTTTCCAGTTCATTTATCAGCTGACAGGCTCTGATCTTAGGTGCTCCGGAAAGGGTTCCTGCCGGAAGTACTGCTTCGATAGCATCCAGCGCATCCTTATCTTCTCTGATTTCTCCTCTTACAGTGGAACCTATATGCATAACATGTGAGAATCTCAGAACTTCCTGATACTTCTCTACCTCAACGGTTCCGAACCGGCTTACCCTGCCGAGATCATTTCTTCCCAGATCCACCAACATATTGTGCTCCGCCAATTCCTTCTCATCACTAAGCACTTCTGCCTCCAGAGCCTTATCCTCCTGAGGTGTCTTTCCTCTGGGGCGCGTTCCTGCCAGAGGAAATGTGTGAAGCACACCATTCTCCAGCTTGACCAGTGTTTCAGGTGATGCTCCTGCCACTTCTACATCTGTTCCGGAGAAATAGAACATATAGGGGGAAGGATTGATCGTCCGGAGAAGTCTGTAGGTATTCAGAAGGCTTCCTTCAAAAGGAGCCTCCAGCCTGTTTGAAAGAACTATCTGGAATATATCCCCTTCGAAGATATGATTTTTGGCCTTCTCCACCATTTCACAGTAGCTGGCCTTATCAAATACCGGTTTAAATTCTCCCAGAATTCTTCCGCTCTCTTCCTGTGCTTTTTCTCCCTTTAATATAAGCTCTTTAAGTTCCTCAAGCTCTCTGACAACACGGTCATAATCTGTTTCAAGCTCTTCTATTCTTACATTTGATATAAGAACTATCTTCTGTCTCACATTATCGAAGGCTATAACCTTATCGAAGAGCATCAGGTCAACATCCTTGAACTCATCTTCATCATATACGTCACTCCGAAGTACCGGTTCACTGTACTTCAGATAATCATAGGAGAAATATCCTACCAGACCACCGGTAAAAGGTGGCAGAAAATCAAATTTGGGACTTTTATACTGAGCCAGCACCTGTCTCAGATATTCAGAAGGATTATCCGTGTGGAATTTCTCTGTTTCATTTCCATCAGTCACAACTCGCATTTCTCCGTTTATGCAGCTGATTTCCATTTTAGGCTCATATCCCAGAAATGTATATCTTCCCCAGGTCTCCTGAGCCTGAGCAGACTCAAGCATATACGCATGTGCCGAAGCTCCCTTCAGAACACGAAGCGTTTCTATAGGGGTTGTAAAATCAGAAAGCAGTTCACAGCTGACAGGAGCCACTCTGAAGCCCTCGAGATTCATATTCTTTAATTCATCCAGTGATGGTCTGATTTCCATAGCTTTCTCCTTTCCTCCGGCAGATTATATCGTTTTATATCCTCTGCTGTTCAGGCTTGATTCCACCTCTACATATCCGATCACCTTCATGACAGCGAGAGGAGTTTTGGAGTCTCTGCTGTAGGAAACATAGAGATAATCAATATTGATATTACATGTATACAGTGTGTCCAGAAGTGTTGTAAGACTTCCCACATCATCAGGAATCTCCACTCCGATCACCCTGTCAAGCTTACACATATAACCTAAGTCTGTGAGGATATCCTTAGCCTTCTCAGGATCGGTTGTAAGCATCCTTACTATTCCGAATTCCGCGCTGTCATTAGTAACAACATTGTAAATATCTATTCCGGCATCCGATACCGCTTTAGATACCTTAAGCATTGCTCCCTTTGTGTTTTCGGTAAATATAGATAATTGACTGATCATTCTTTATACCTCCATGATCATAAAATAATTAAAATTAATTATAGTTTTAAAATAGTTTTAAAAACAAAAATCCCGACAATCCGAAAACTCGGACTGTCGGGACAGGATATCTGAATAGTTTTCCTGCGGTGCCACCCAACTTGGTGTATAATTACACCCTCTCAGCGCTTTCTTCTAAAGAATCATCATAATTCTTTTCATCAAAAGCCGAACTTTTGTAACGAAGGTTCCTACTCCGTCTCCCATACTTTGCAAATGTCAGAATCACCGATTCATAACCTTTACAGTTCTGATTGCCCTCTGAAGTCCATTCAGCCAAACACTTATCATCGCAATCTCACCACCTGCGACTCTCTGTATGAAAGGAGGCTCAGCCTACTTACTCTTCATCCACGGTTTTACATATCTACTATTTAGTTAAATATGTTTGCATACTACCACCAGGATATATTCTTTGTCAATATTTTTTTATTCAGGATTCTGAATTATATCTTTATTCAACGTCCTGAAGCGCATCGTAATTCTCTTCACCTGTTCTGATCTTAACTACACGGCTTACAGGATATACGAATATCTTACCATCACCGATCTTACCGGTATAAAGAGTTTTCTTAGCTGTTTCAATAACGCTGTCTACAGGAATCTTACTTACTACTACCTCAAGCTTAATCTTAGGAAGAAGTGTAACGTCCATCTCAACTCCACGGTATTTCTCACCGGTACCCTTCTGAATACCACATCCGCTGACCTGTGTTACTGTAATACCTGTTACACCCAGAGAATTGAGAGCTTTCTTGATCTTATCATATCTTGAAAGTTTTGTAATAATAACAACCTTGTTGATTCCGGTATCAGCTATAACTCCTGCCTCTCTCATTTCCTTAGTAGCATCAACTACAGGAACAGACGCATTCTTCTTAGCCTCAGTTGCCTCTTCATAACTGTCAGAACCAAGACTTGTGTTCTCATTCTCAACCATCATTGCACTTGACATATCAACGATACTGAAACCTGAATATGCAGAAGCAAGACCATGCTCTGTTGAATCAAGACCTTCAAGTTCTTCCTCTTCAGAAACTCTGAGTCCGAAGATAGCCTTGATAACACTGAATACTATTATCATCATTACTACAGTCCAGCCTGCTACAGCTGCGAAACCTACGAACTGAATTCCGAGAAGTTCGAAACCACCACCGTAGAAAAGACCATTTAATGTATCATTTCCCGGAGCTGCTGTTGTTGCAAAAAGACCTGTTGCAAGAGTTCCCCAGATACCGTTCATCATATGAACTGCTACGGCACCAACAGGATCGTCAATGTGAAGTTTGAAATCCAGTAACCAAACACCGAATACTACGAGAACACCTGATACAGCACCGATTATGATTGCACCAAATGCATCTGTTACATCACAAGGAGCTGTGATTGCTACAAGACCTGCAAGTGAAGCGTTGAGACAC
>CACZPG010000114.1 GCA_902782965.1 uncultured Lachnospiraceae bacterium | reverse complement strand
GCCAAAGGCAGCTATCTTCCTTGCGCGCCGAGACGCATCCTTAGCGGAGCGTTTTTTATATAATAGGAAACGCAGTTTCCTATTATACAAAAAAAGAGCGCCGCAATAGCGACACTCTTTTGAATTTGAATTAGATAGTTATGTTTTCTCCCACAAGACCTACATAAGCACCCTGCGAAGCTTCTGAAGAATCAGGATGAGCAATGAGCCATTTATTTCTTGCCCAGAGCATCGCATCTTCAGGATCCTTAGCTGCAGCCTTATCAAAATCAGTATTGGTATTTCTCGGAAGGACAACTGCTACTCTGAAGCCTTCATCACTTAGCATACATGGTGCATAATGAAGTGATGTAGCATATACTTCAACTACTGCTCCGGCAGGTGCCTTGAAGGCCATTACATCTGCTGTATAAAGTTCTCCTTTAATAATATTCTCCTGCTTGGCAAGAAGCAGTACGAAATCCGTAGCACCGATATTTATCTCACTGTTTCTGTGATACTCAAGGCAGTTAAGAGCCTTATTGTATCCCCAGCACATTCCGAGCTCTATTGGCATTCCTCCGAAGGCATTATCCCCAAGCTCTTTAAATATTCCTGTTGCTTCAAGTGAATCGATCCATGGCTCATAAGCCACACCCTCTGCCGGCATATCGACAGCATTCATAGCCGCAATCAGTTCATTTGTGTCATATCCTGTAAGAACTTTTCCAAACTCCCTGAATTCAGGATCAAATACAGAATAAATTGTCATTTCAGTTACCTCCTATTAAATAAATACTTTTGATATAATGATTCCTTCATCATGATTATGACGTGGATGTCATTTTCACATTACTTTCTGGAATTGATGATTCCTCCGATAACAGCTCCGCAAAGTCCTCCCACAAGATGCGTAAGCTGAGAGACATTATCCTTAACAGCAAGCATGGTAACAAATTCGGATCCCAGATAAATGATCATTACCAGAATCAGAGAGATCGGAATCTCCCCCTTCTTGAGATCACTTGCTGAAACAAGGATTATCATCATGAATACTATTCCGCTGGCTCCCAGAAGTGCCACATTCGGAAAGAGAATTATCTGAACCAGTCCCGATACTACAGCAACAATTCCGAAAGCTTCCAGAAGCGTTCCACTGCCGTATTTGTCCTCAAGCACCGGTCCCAGAAGAAGAAACAGTGTCATATTGGATGCGTAATGCGAGAGATCCGCGTGTCCCAGAACATGTCCGAAAAGTCTGATAAACCAGGCAACTCCCACCTTGCTTCTATATACCTCGAAGAACATCTTAGTGCTTGCGCCTTTGGTGATCCATCCGACTACAAGTACTATAAATGATATAAGCGCAAATGTAAGCGTAACCGGCGCATTATATGTAAATGCTAATTTCTTTCTGCCTTCAGACATTTATTAATCCTCCATGAGCACCTGGGAAAGAACATCCTTGATTTTCTTCACGGGAACTATCTTCAGTTCTTTCTTAACCTCTTCAGCCACATCTTCAAGATCATCGACATTTTTCTCAGGTATAAATACAGTCTTAACTCCCGCTCTTACTGCAGCCATAAGCTTCTCCGGCAGTCCACCGATAGGCATAACATTTCCTCTCAGTGATATCTCACCCGTCATTGCTATAGAAGGGTTAACGGATCTGCCTGTAACCAGAGATGAAAGAGCTGTTATAAGTGTAATTCCGGCAGATGGTCCATCCTTCGGAACCGCTCCCTCAGGAACATGAATATGAAGGTCCATTTCCTTCATGCACTCAGTCTCTTTCGGGTATAAATCCTTCACCAGACTGATGGCGATCTCGACAGATTCCTTCATTACATCTCCCAGCTGTCCGGTAATAACAGTCTTGCCGTTTCCCTTTACCAGCTTGGTCTCAATGAATAATATCTCACCGCCTGCCATAGTCCATGCAAGTCCTGTAACAACTCCCGGAACGGATTTCTTGTCTATTATATCATGATTCATGGCTCTGCGTCCCAGATATTCTTTCAAATTTGCAGGTTTGACAGAAATTTTCTCGTTATTTCCTTTAACAAGCTGAACTGCTGCATATCTCATCAGAGTATCTATCTGTTTCTTAAGTCCGCGTACTCCTGATTCCATTGTATAATCAGCTACTATTTTCTTAATGGCAGTGTCGGTAATATTCAGATTCTTTCTCTTGATACCGGCAGCCTTCATTGACTTTGGAATCAGATGTTTCTTGGCTATATAGAATTTCTCCGTAGCTGTATAGCCCGGAAATTCGATTATCTCCATACGATTCAGAAGTGGTTCAGGTATTGTATCGGTGGAATTAGCCGTACATACGAACAGAACATTTGACAGATCATATGGTACATTCATGTAGTGATCTGTAAAGGTTGAATTCTGTTCAGGATCCAGTACCTCCAGAAGTGCTGAGGATGGATCACCGCCGTAATCTCTTACCAGCTTATCAACCTCATCGAGAACCATTACCGGATTAGAAACCGTACTACGCTTCATTCCTTCCATAATGCGTCCGGGCATGGCACCGATATAGGTACGTCTGTGACCTCTGATTTCTGCCTCATCTCTTACACCACCCAGACTTATTCTGACATATTTTCTTCCCAGTGCATCAGCTATACTCTGACCGATACTGGTCTTGCCTGTTCCGGGGGCTCCTACAAAGAGAAGAATTGAACCGGACTGTTTCTTATTAAGTGCCATTACAGCCAGCTGCTGAATAATACGTTCCTTAACCTTCTTAAGACCGTAGTGTTCTTTATCAAGTACTACCTCAGCCTTTTCAAGATCGATCGGAACGAATTCCTCCTGTTTCCAGGACAGGCTGGTTACGAAATCCAGATAATCATAAAGCATTCCGTACTCATGACCATCCTGACCTTCCTGTTTCATTCGTCCGAGAACCTTGAGAGCTTCCTTCTTAGCAGTCTCGTTCATACCGGATTCTTCGATGTTCTTCTCGAATCTCCTTACATCGGAAATGTTCTCCGGATGCATTTCATCCAGTTCTCTCTGAAGAATCTCAATCTGTTTCTTGATAGCATCTTCACGATATATATTCTCATTTCTCTGCTGCTGTTCAAGCTCAGCTCCTTCTGCAACATCTGCAAGTTCCATGAAGCTGTATGCTGCATGCTCAATAAGCTCATATCTTTCAGACAGCCTATCTACTTCAACTATCTCATACTTCTCTTCCCAGGATATACTGAAATATCCAACCATGGAGCAGGCCAGCTCATTGATATTCTTCCACTGAAGAATGAAGCCTCTCGCCCACAGACCCCACTGATAATTCTGGACAAACTTGAGAAACTTGTTCTTCAGCTTCTCAAACTTATCGTTAAGCTCATCTGTCTTCAAATCCGCAATCTCAGGTCTCACATCAACTACGGCATCCACATTTCCATCAGAATCTCTGTCAAAATCAATTATATTGATTCTGTCCTTGGTTCTGACTTTTACATTTCCTTCATTATCTACGGACTCTATCTTTGCCACAACTCCAATAGGATAAATATCAGCAAGGGTTGCAGTCTTAGGATCTGTATCATCTCTGAGAAGGGCAAAGGCAATCTCGGTTCCTACACTTAGTTCATCTATTTCCCAGCCTTCTATTACTTCTTTCTTAAAATAAAATGTAACATCCGGGAGAAGTATCGTGTCATAAATTGGTATTGTCAGCATGATTTTTCCTCCTTACTTTCTCCGATTGTTAGCACTTCAACCATTTGAGTGCTAATTGGTATTTTACTCTTTTAAAGGACTCTTTGCAACTACTATTTATTTCTTTACAGTTTTCACGTTTTGAGTTATTATAAATGATGTAAGATTATGTTTTTTTAATAGGGGTACTACGAAATTGAAAATAGATCTGAATGAAATACTATATGCAGTATCCTCCGGACTTGATGCAGTTGAGCAGGAGCTTCTCGGAGTCAGAACCGGCCATTGTAAAAGAATTGCCGCTCTGTCCATTATGCTCGGAAAGAACCTCGGTCTTACTGCGGATGAGCTTATAGATCTGGCTGCTTTTTCCATACTTCATGACAATGCGCTCACTGAAGTAAATCAGGAAGAACAGGAATATAGAAAATACAATAACGGCGAAGGTTATTCAGTACATGATTATAATGTAAGAAGATGTATTATCGGCGAGAGAAATGCCAGGTTCATGCCTTTCAGAACCAATAATCGTGATGTAATACTTCTTCACCACGAGAATGCCGACGGATCGGGACCACAGGGACGTACTTATGACAGAACTCCTATCAAATCCCAGATAATACATCTGGCAGATACTCTGGACAATACCTATGACCTTACCAGCGCAAGCAAAGAGGTTCATGGTTCGGTAATATATTTCGTCAAATCAAATGCCGGAAGGATGTTCTCTCGTGAGATTGCTGACACCTTCTGTAAGACATTCAAGATGAAGCATCTGGTTTCAATAGATGTAGCTCATGTAGACAATCATCTCCGAAAGGCTACTAAACATTTTAATGATGAATACTCCAATCAGGAAGTTGTTAATCTCGCTACCCTGATTGCCCAGATAGTAGATTACAAATCTCATTACACCTGTAAACATTCTACCGGTGTAGCCGAGAAGTGTGATACCATGGCGACCTATTACGGATTCTCTCCTGATAAGAGAACCAAGTATTATCTTGCCGGTGCACTTCATGATATCGGAAAGCTGATGATAAGTAACTCTATCCTTCAGAAACCAGCCAAGCTTAATGATTATGAATATGAGCTGATGAAACAGCATGCATATTACACTTATGATATCCTGAAGCATATCAGGAAGAAGGAAATGGCTGACATTATGTTATGGGCATCTCATCATCATGAGAAGCTGAATGGTGAAGGTTATCCTTTCGGACTCACCGGAGACCAGCTCTCACATGAAGAGAAACTTATGACCTGTTGTGATATCTATCAGGCGCTGACCGAGGAGAGAGCTTACAAGGATGGTTTCCCTCATTCGAAAGCAATTTCCATCATGCGTGACATGGTAATAAAGGGCGAGATTGATAATGGTATTGTAAATGCCATGGATTCTGTTTTCAGCCAGAATATCATACATAACGTTCCTAAAACTTCAATTCTTACTTAAAAAGGTGAAACCGGATTTTCCGATTTCACCTTTTTTGATTTAATCTATTTACCAGGAGATCACCTCATAACCGGTCTCGGTTACAAGCACCTGTATCTCCCACTGCGCTGACATTGAACCATCTTCTGTATAGACAGTCCAGTCATTCTCAGAATCAACAAAGATTTCATGACCACCGGCATTTACCATAGGTTCTATAGTAAACATCATTCCCGGAGCCATCACCATATCTGTGCCTCGTCTTGTTACATAGCTCACCCAGGGTTCCTCATGGAACTCTATACCTACGCCATGTCCTCCGATTTCTCTGACAACCGAATAACCTGCTGCTTTTGCATGATCATTGACAGCCTGTCCCATATCTCCCAGGAAGCCCCATGGTTTAACCTCTTTCAGACCAAGCTCTACACATTCCTTAACTGTCTGAACCAGCTTTCTGTTCTCTTCAGAAACATTTCCCAGCATGAACATTCTTGAAGAATCTGAGAAATATCCATTCAGAATTGTAGAACAGTCTACATTTATAATATCTCCATCCTGAAGAATTTCATCCTCACTCGGTATTCCATGACAAACAGCATCGTTCACTGAAGTGCAGACACTCTTGGGGAAGCCTTCATAATTAAGTGGTGCCGGAATAGCTCCATGCTTCTCACACACTTCGTTCACTATCCTGTTAATATCCTCTGTGCTCATTCCGACACAAATCTTGTCAGCTACAACATCGAGACATTCAACATTCACCTTGGCACTCTCCTTTATCAGAGCTATCTGCTCAGGAGTCTTGATCATATTCCTTGTTGGGACCTTTGCCTTCTTATTCATGAAGAATTCTATCTTTCTGTCAAACTCCTCATGACACTGCTTATACTTCTTTCCACTGCCACACCAGCAGGGATCATTTCTTCCAATCTTCTTAGCCACTTTGGCACCTCTTTCATAATTCTATCTTTTTCAAATTTTGCTTTGTAGGAAACGCAGTTTCCAATTAATTAAAATAAACTGCGGCATCAGACTTTAATATCAAATACCGCAGTTAAATATAACTTACTACTTTATTATTGTCAATAGAATCATTATGACTATACTACAACAG
>CACZPG010000113.1 GCA_902782965.1 uncultured Lachnospiraceae bacterium | reverse complement strand
GTAAAAATATACCAATCGTTATTGTTTATTGTTCCCCTTGTGCTCGTACCCTCTGCATCAATGTCAAACTGACTCTTCAGGTTTGCACACATCTCATCTATATACTCCTGACCAAAGTCTCCCAGTATGTCATTATCAGCCACTGCACTGTCATCTTCTACAATAATAGCACTGACATCCAGAGCGTTCTGGTCTGTTTCGTAACTGCAATCTTTTCCACCTTCAATATCTGTAACAGTAAATCCATCAGGTACATCAAAACTAATTCTGTGACTTCCCTGAGAAATCGTAACATTTTGTTCACCTTCAGGAGAAATGTCAGACCATGTGCTTTCTCCAAAACTGAATCCATACTCATTCTCACAGACTTCAGAAAGAGTCTTACCCACATTTCTGTCGATTTCATTAACCCTGTCAATCGGGATGGCAAAATTCATATTCTGTCCATCAACAATGATCCAGGTGTTAATTCCAATTACTCTTCCCCTGGAATCCAGAAGTGGGCCACCACTATTTCCATTTGTTATAGGTGCATCGTGCTGAATATATATCTGGTTCTCCTGTTCACGACTGGCATTGGTTACCATTCCTTCCGTGAAAGTTTCTGACAGACCTCTGGAGCTTCCAAGTGCAAATACTTTTGCTCCCGTCTTTACCTCATCAGTTCCTTTAGGCAATGGAATAGTATCAGTCATATCTGTAGAAAGAATGGCTAAATCCTTAATCTTGTCATAGCCCACTATTCCTGTCACATTATAGGTCTGATCATCCCAGGTTTTGATTATAGCTTTATAGGAGCCTTCTATAACATGATAATTTGTAATAACTGTACCATTTTCGTCATCAAAGAATCCTGTCCCTATTGAACCCAGAGTATTAGTCTGTTCAGCCTGAATCTCAACAGTTGACTTTCTTACATTTTCAAAGATATCTTCAGGTGAAAGCTCTCCCTGAGCTTCTGTGGTTTCCTCTTCTGTAGTTTCTTCTGTAGTGAGTTCTTCAGTCTCTTCTATATCAAATGGCTCTTCAGTTGTTACATCTTCTATAACATCTCCAATTGTTTCTAATGTGTTAATCGCTCTCTTCCCTTTATTAACAACAGAAATAACAACGCCAAGAGCAATTACAACAACAGCTGCAATAATCCCTCCGACTATTGCAGCTGTGTGAGTATCCTTATTTGCCTTAGCTGAGGACGGTGAATATGCCATATTTTTTGCCGAAGGAGTATTATTAAGACCACTCAGTCCACCTCCCACAGCTGGAGAAATATCGATATTAACCAGTATCTGGGCAGAGTCAGCAAATGAATTTCCATCCAGATACACAATCATTCCATTAGCCAGGTCATTTCTTTTAACCTTCATATTATTAATAAGAAGGCCATTTCTGCTCTCCAGGTCCTGCACGAGCCATCTACCGTTTTCCAAATGAAAACATCCATGAACCCGCGAAACCCTGGAGTCATTTATCTGAATATCGCATTCTGAAGATCTTCCAAAGGAAACAACATCTTTTCTGAAATCTTCAAGGCAATATCTGCTAATCTGTCCACCGCTTTTGATACTTACATATGTTTTGTTCATAGGCACAAAACCCCTCTTTCAATTAGAAAATAGCTATAGCCAGCAGAATAAGAAGGAATATTACTATTCCTGCACATACAAGAATTACTACAGCTTTATCTGTTTCCTTTTCCATCATATGGCCAAAGGTTCTGATGGATTTATTAGCAACAGAATTATACTGATTATTGCTGTAAGGTTCAGTGAGGAAAAGATTTGAAGACGGATAATTCTCCGCAACATGAACGCCTGCATTTCCCTTTCTTGCCTTAGGTGAATCCTTGTCATAATATCCGGCAAATACATCCTCCTGTCCATCATTCAGAACATCTGAGAACACTTCATTATTTGAATAATTACCGCCTTTTCCACCACGTTCAGCAGTAATCTGAATCTCATCCCCCGGACAATTCGGAGCAATAAGCATAAACGAAGTTCTGTCCTTCAGCTCAAGATTATTAACCTTGTTTCCATTATGGTAAATACCGTATTTACTGTTAAGATCCTTTACATACCATTTACCTTTCTCTTTATAGAAACAGCCGTGAAGTCTTGAAACTGCTTTCTTGTTAAACTGTATATCGCAATCTGAGCTTCTTCCGAAGTTGACCATATCCTTTCCAAAACATTCCAGATCACAAACTCTTATTTCATTATCAATTCTAAGCTTTAATATCATTCTTCCTGCCCCTTTTCAATTCTTTCAAATAATTGTTACATTACATGAGAATAATAATTATTATTAATACAATAACAGCTGAGACAATGCCGATAGCAACTCTGGCTGCCATATCAGAATCCTTCTCCCCGGAAATATCTACCACTCTTGTAACCTGAGTTGCCGGCGAATCTTTCTTCTTCTCGTAGACATTCTTCTTCCCATCATTTCCTGCAATATTTGCAAGACTTGAATTTCCTGTAAGAATATCTGTCTTCTTAAGTGAACCACCGGAGAAGAATTCAAGAATGGCATCATCCGAGCCCAAGGCTCCAACACTGTACCTCGCTGAGGTATCTATCTTATCTTCCTTGATTCGGCTTCCATTAAGATATACACCATATCTGCTATCCAGGTCTTTTATATTCCAGGAATTCCCCTCTTTGTATATACATCCATGAAGCTTAGATACCGAGGGGGCATTGATAACTATGTCACACTCTGAACTTCTTCCGAAGCTGATAACATCCTTGTTATAGTTATCAAGATTGTATGAATTTGTATTATCACCAATAGTTATTCGTAATATCATAAGCTT
>CACZPG010000112.1 GCA_902782965.1 uncultured Lachnospiraceae bacterium | reverse complement strand
GATAAACGATGCCCCTTTAAGGAAGAGAGTCAAAAAATCTCTTATAAGTTAATTAATCTTCTTCTTCCAAAGGTTTAAAATTATTCAGTATTACATTTCTGAAAGATGTTTTATATGAGAACCATCTCTTAGCCTGTGGTGAATAATATATATCTATATATCTGTCTGATCCAAAACCTTCACAACCATCAAATACTGTACTTTCGCTTCCAGGTATAAGAATCATATAAGTAGTAGGTCTGGTTCCGGTAATAGTTTCTTTTCTTGAAATATAATATGGTCCCTTATACATCTCAAGAACATATGGATATGTAGGAGTATAATTATTCTTGCTTGTAGCACCCTTAAAGTATGCTTTAAATACGTTAGGACCACACTGCTGAATAGCAGACTTCATAGAAAGGATTGTATTATCCAGATCTCCCTTATAAATATCATACTTAGATGCCGGTCCATTAATATATTCTAACATTGCTCTGATTGGAGCATTTGAATCTAAAGGATCTGCAGGATTAGCAATACCTTCATAAGTGCATGCAGCACAAATATTAGCAGCCATTGCATTAAATCCACCGTAATTAACTCCTGCATTTCTTGACTCTAAGTCAACAGTATCCTTCTCTTCCGGTTCATCAAATAATGACTGAATTTCAACCAGAGTTTTAGGAAGTTTTTTGAAGGTATAGGTTGCTGTTTCACATACCTGATTCTTTGAAACATTTTTGCCTACAACAGTACAACCCATTTCCTCTAATACCTGAACCTCTTCAGGATGAAGAAGATTTCCACCTTCATCTGTTGCCAGGTCAAAATTTATATATACATTTTTAGTTCCGGTCTTTATTTCAAGATCTCTCTTAACATCAAATCCATTTACAGTAAATGTACAGGTAAATGTCTTTCCATCTGTTGTTGCTGTGATAGTTGCATCTCCGTCAGACTGTCCTGTAACGAGACCCTTTGTATCTACTGTAGCTACCTTTTTATCACTTGATGTCCATGATACTCCACTTGTCTTGGCAACTCCGTCTACAGTTATGCTAAGCTGTAAAGTTTTACCTGACTCGATAGTAGCATCTGTCTTATTAATTGCATATACAGGCTCCGGTGTTGGTGTTGGAGCTGGTGTTGGCGCATTTGTCGGTGCCGGAGCTGGTGTTGGTGTTGGGTTCTTTCCATCACTTGAATTTCCGTCACCTTTAACTTTAACTTTAATTTTCTTCTTTAAAACTTTATTCTTTCTTGTTTTTCCCTTTGTCGTAACTGTAATTGTTGCAGTTCCGGCTCCATTCGCTGTTATAAGAACAGCCTTTCCTTTAACACTTGCTTCAGCAACGTCCTCATTACTGCTGCTAACCTTGAATTTCTTGCTGGCTTTCTTGCCACCACTGACTGTTACCTTGATGGTCTTCTTTGAACCCTCATTAAGTGTTACGGTACTCTTTGCAACCTTAAGCTTGGTTACACTCTTAGCCTTTGATGCAGCCTGTGACTCAGATGATGGGATAATGAATACACCCAGGATCATGATTACTGCAAGGACGAGGCTCAGAATTTTGTGAATATTTCTTTTCATTTCTTTCATCCTTCCTTTCTCTTCCTTTTATATTTTGTGAAGATAACCTTCACAGGTACACTGTCTATGTGTACATAATTTATATAAATTAACCTTCCGTGCTTTGCCATCATTTGTTTTCAGATAAATGATATAAAGCACATATTTATCATATTAAACAAATATACTTAAATCAACCAAAAAACGCCCGTTTTCGCAAAAGTATCCATTGGATACCATAGAAAACAGGCGATTTTTTCGTAATTTTCTCTTATAAATATACTTTATTCATAAATGCAAATACAGCATCTCTTAAAATCGTTTTGAAGCTTACTTCCCACCGGGCATATCTCTTCCTGCCGGAGGTCCACCGAGTCCCACCGACTTAACTACTATCGGAGAGATAATAAGTGCAAGTACATAGCTCACGATAATTGAAAGAGGAAGAAGCTTCAGCCAGTTAGACAGCCACATGATCATAAGAGGCGGAGCCTGATCTGCCGGCATATGTGCATGAGATTGTGCAATGCTTATGAAACTGCATATTGCGCTTACCAGAACTGCATTGATCACGGCAAACGGCAAACTGTTAAGTGCGCTATATTTAAAGGAACCGGGAACAGCATTAAATTTGCCAGCCAGTGCCTTTCCCATTCTTCCCATAGGAATAACCAGTGTTACAATAACTCCCGCAATAATTGACTCGATCAAGCTTGAAATAAACATTACCGGAGCCGGCGGCATAGATTCCAGTGCCTTCTCACCGGCACTCATCCTTGCTATAAATGCAAATAATATTCCCATAACAGCAGACATAATGATAGCCATAATAAGGCCAACCAGTCTTTCCTTCTTCTGCATTTCTTTTTCCATAACAAAGTACCTCTCTATTCAATCTTCTCCATTGATGCAGTCAGTTCATCCAAACGATCAGCTCTTTTAAAAAGGTCAATATAAAGCATCATCTCATCTCTGGATGCAACCTCCAGCTTCTCATAAATATTTCGATTATGCTTTCTTACAGTAGCCATGCTTATAAAGGCAAGCTCCGGCACTTCAGATATTTCATGACCCTGAATATAGAGATCCATTACCGTCCATTCCGCCGGTGAAAGCTTCTTAATGTTCTCCGCAAATCTGTCAAAGAGAATAGCTACATTTTCCGGAAGCTTCTCCTCTATGATCTTCTCTTCACCGGTATGGGATTTCATGAATTCTATCAGCTGATCAATCTCGGAATAACCGGTCTTCTCAGCTTCTCCTTCACCCATAAGAGCTTCCATTCCGGAAATAACAGGATTAACATACTTCCTGGATAGAATGATACTGAGAATGAAACACACCACAATAACAATAAGAAGTATTATCATCCATCTGACACGAAGACCTCTCATATAACTATTGTAATAGCTTTCCGGAGTCAGCACGCATATCATCCAGCCAGATACATCCGTTCCGGAAGCATTATCCTCAGGAGTATATTCTCCAAATAGATTGGTCTCCCTCATGATGCCGACATAGTCCCCATAGCTACTTGACAGCTTCATGAATTTTCCGGCAGAACTTACTTC
>CACZPG010000111.1 GCA_902782965.1 uncultured Lachnospiraceae bacterium | reverse complement strand
TTGCTACCTCTAAAAATCTTTTTCCCTTTTTCATCTTCATTACCTCCTGAATTAGTCGACTACTTCTACACCCATAGAACGAGCTGTTCCGGCTATCATGCTGATAGCAGCGTCAAGTGAAGCTGCATTGAGATCAGGCTTCTTTGTTTCAGCGATTTCCTGAAGCTGTGCCCTTGTGATCTTAGCAACCTTTTTCTTGTTTGGTTCACCGGATGCCTTCTGAATACCTACTGCCTTCTTGATAAGAACTGCTGCAGGTGGTGTCTTAGTAATGAAGCTGAAGCTTCTGTCTGCGTAAACTGTGATAACTACAGGGATAATAACATCGCCCATGCTTGCTGTTCTATCGTTGAACTGCTTTGTGAAATCAACGATATTTACACCATGCTGACCAAGAGCCGGTCCAACAGGTGGTGCTGGAGTTGCCTTTCCTGCAGGTATCTGTAACTTGATGTAACCTTCGACTTTTTTAGCCATTTTAAATTCCTCCTTCGTGGTAAAATGCGGGGCTCATACCCCTTCCACTTATATAAACTGTCAGGTTAGAACAGTTTAAAGCTTTTGAATATCGTCGAGACTTATCTCGACCTCTGTAGAACGTCCGAAAATATCCATATCAATCGTAACTGTCTGCTTAGTACGACTTATGGTCTTGATATTTCCTACAGTTCCTTCCCATGCACCGGAAATAACCTTAATCATATCTCCTATCTCAACGTCAATCACGATATCTGCTGACTTAACGCCGAGTTTGCGCATCTCTATCTCTGTAAGCGGAACCGGTTCTGATCCCGGTCCGACAAATCCCGTAACACCTCTTGTATTACGAACAACGTACCATGTAACATCGTTCTTAATCATATGCACAAGAACATATCCCGGGAATATTTTCTTAGATATAGTTTTTCTGACACCATTCTTGACTTCAACAGTTTCCTGAAGAGGTACCATAACCTCAAACATCTGATCCTGAAGTCTTCTGTTCTCGATAGTCTTCTCTATATCTGCTTTAACTTTATTTTCGTAGCCCGAATACGTATGTACCACATACCAGTGCGGTTCATCGTCTCCCTGCTGCTTTATATTTGCAGACTTTATACGGGGAGCTTCCTCCTGAGCATCAGCTGTTTCCTCAGCTGCTTCTGCTGTTTCTTCTACTGCTTCAACTGTTTCAGCTGTCTCTTCAGCAGAGATATCAGAAGTATTCATCTCCTCCTGGTCCAGATTTTTTTCATCCGCCATTTTATCACCGCCTACCATATAAATTGAAGTGCAAGATTCAGTAACCAGTCTACAACAACGATAAGTGCACCAAGAAGAACAGCCGAAACAACAACAACGCCTGTTTCCTTAGCCAGCTGAACCCTGTTAGGCCAGGTTATCTTACCAAACTCAATCTTAAGTTCCTGGAACCAGCTTCTCTTAAGAGCAGGTGCTGTATCCTTCTTATCTGCCATAATCTTTACCTCTCCTTAGACAAACTACTTTGTTTCCTTGTGATTTGTATGTTTCTTGCAGAATCTGCAATACTTCTTTGTTTCCATCCTGTCCGGATGAAGCTTCTTTTCCTTTGTAAGGTTGTAATTACGCTGTTTACATTCCTCACAAGCAAGTGTAATCTTAACGCGCACGGTTTCGTACCTCCATTATCTTATCATCCTTAATACAACGTCTGCACGTAGATAGGGTAACCTTAAGGTGTATCAGTTGGGACTACTGAATTTGCACACCAAAAGAAGTGCGTACAGAAACGCAAGTGTTAGAATAACATAGCGTATATTGTAAGTCAAGGGAATATTTCAAATAATCTGTAACATTTCAAATTATCCGTAATAATTTTCTACATAATAAATCAGTTTATTATTCGATAATACTTTTTTATCAGGATTTCAGAAGCTGTATTTCCTCCCCAGTGAGAACTTTGTACTCTCCCGGCGCAAGAGAATCATCCAACTCAAGATTTCCCATACTGATCCTTTTCAGATACTCCACCTTACATTCAAGAGCTCCAAACATCCTCTTAATCTGATGATATCTTCCTTCAGTAATAGTTACCCTGACATGTGTCTGCCCACTCGAAGCATCCTGTCCCAGAATTTCGAGCTTCGCAGGAAGTGTAGGTTTATCATCTCCTATATCAATACCTTCTCTGAATGAAATCTCTGCTTCATCCGGAAGTTCTCCCGATATAAAAGCCTCATACACTTTGCTCACATGTTTACCCGGGGCCAGCAGTTCATGAGCAAGCTTTCCATCATTTGTAATAAGAAGCAGGCCTTCTGTATCCTTATCCAGCCGTCCCACCGGACTCAGGTCCCTTCTTCCTGACGTCTTTATCAGATCCAGCACAGTCTTCTCTCTTCCATCCTTCGTTGCCGTAATAACTCCCGCAGGCTTATTGAGCATATAATATTCAAACTCGTTATAATATATCCTCTCGCCTTTACAAACCACTATGTCCGTATCCATATTTATTTTTCTTCCCGGATTCTTCTCCGGTACATCATTCACAAAAACAGACCCGGACCGGACAAGGAGCTTAACCTCGCTCCTTGTTCCACAGCCTGAGTCTGCAAGAAGTCTGTCTAATCGTATATTCATATATATTTCCTAAACATTATAAGCTGTAATATATTCAGCTGTATTATTCATCCTTCTCCTGTCATATCAGAAGGTAGCCTTAATGAATGCTGCAATGATGACAAGAGTTCCAAGAAGAATACGATAGTAACCGAATACCTTGAAATTATTCTTCTTAATATATCCCATAAGGAATCTGATAACTACTACAGATACAATAAATGCAACAATCATTCCAAACAGCAGTTCGAAGAACTGAGTTGCATTATAGTGGAAACCAAATTTGATAAGCTTAACAAGACTCCAGCCAAACATTATCGGAATACTCATAAAGAAAGAGAATTCAGCTGCTACTCTTCTGGATATTCCCATACTGAGACCACCAACTATAGTTGCACCGGATCTTGAAGTTCCCGGGATTATCGCAAGTATCTGGAACAACCCCAGCTTCAGTGCATCCATATATGTCAGCTGACTCATCTTTTTAATCTTAGGAGTTCTGTTCTCATTTCTATCTTCAACCAGAATAAAGAGAATACCGAATACGATAAGCTGAACAGCAATTACAGGAGCATTATGTGCATATTTATCCATCCAGTCATCAAGAATAAGTCCAAAGACTGCAGCCGGTAATGTTGCTATTAATACCTTAAGCCAGAGATAAAGAATCGGACGGCTTACACCTATATTTCCAAGTCTGATTTCATTCTTCCATCTGCCATCACGAACCCTTTTGCCATTTTTTCTGATAGTTGGAACCTTATCATTCTTGACCACTCTGAAGGGCCACAATTTACCCCAGTAAAGATAAATTACAGCAATTATTGCTCCAAGCTGAATAACCACAAAGAACATATCCTTAAAATCCTGATCAGCATTAAGCTTCAGAATATCATCCAGAAGAAGCATATGTCCCGTACTGCTGATTGGCAGCCATTCAGTAATACCTTCGATTATACCAATAAAAATTACCTTCAACAGTTCCAATAGCACCATGCCCTATCCCCTTATCATCATAGATTCTTCACTAAGAAAAGCCGTACAATTATACATGTTTAACTATAACACTTTAATCATTATCAAACAAGTAAGATTTTTGATATTGTCATGAATAGTAATCATTTTTTCCGTTACTATTCACGATACCTCAATAACATCACTTACACATCTTTTCATATGTAGCTGTTACGGATTCTACATCACCATAATCAATTACCTTTCCTTTTTCAAGGATAAGAGCTTTATTGCAAATTTTCTGAACCTGTTCAATACTGTGTGAGACAAAGAGCACTGTTACTCCCTTCTTCATCAGTCCCATCAGTCTGTCTTCACTCTTCTTCCGGAACTTGGCATCTCCTACAGAGAGAACTTCGTCCAGAATCAGCATATCGGGTTCAACTATTGTAGCTATAGCAAATCCAAGTCTTGCCTTCATTCCCGAGGAATAATTCTTGAGAGGAACATCGATAAAATCACGAAGTTCCGAGAATTCTATGATTTCATCCAGCTTCTCATCTATAAATTTATGACTGTAGCCCAGACAGGCTCCATAGAGATAAATATTCTCCATACCGGTATACTGCGGATCGAACCCCGCTCCCAGTTCAATCAGCGGAGCCAGAATACCTTTACGTTCAACGCTTCCCGTACTCGGTTTGAACACTCCTGCAATAACCTTCAGCAATGTTGATTTACCGGCGCCGTTAAGTCCCAGTATTCCTATACGATCTCCCTTTTCAAGTTCGAAGGATACATCAGTGAGAGCCCAGAACTCATTATATATGAGCTGTTTCTTCATCAATGCAATGAAGTATTCCTTAACTGAATCATGTTTTTCTTTACTAAGGTTGAATTTCATACCGACATTTTCAACCTTTAATACCGTATCAGCCATTTCTAAATCTCCAGAATAAATTTGTCTTCATTCTTTTTAAATATAAATATTCCAAATAGAGTTGCTATTGAACCGAATAAAGTCGCATATACCAGATATTTGATATTAAGCGGATTACCGAACACTGCACTTCTGAAAGCTTCAATAACGCAGAATAAGGGATTGGCCTTCAGCACGAAACTCCATTTACTGGATAGCAGTCTGTCTGCCTTATAGAATATTGCACAGGTATACATTATCAGCATAAGTGCTATAGTCCACAGATATTCCATATCTCTGAAGAAAACTCCAACTGTTGATAAAATGATACCACATCCCAGACTAAGGATGAGAAGCACGAAAAGCACCGGTATCGCCTGGAGGAGATAAAGTGTCGGATATACTCCGAGAACTATCGCCACTATTGCAAGTACAATGAGTGAAATGCAGAATATTATGAAATTAAAAAGTATTGATGACAGTGGATATAGAAGTTTCGGAACGTAAACCTTCTTAATAATAGAGCTGTTTGCTCTTATAGATTTAAGAGCCGCTGTTGTAGACTGGGAGAAGAATCCATATAGCAGTCTTCCTGATAGAATATATACAGGAAAGCTTCTGTCATTAACTCCCATAAGAGTTCCGAATACAATAGTCAGAACAATCATCGTGAGAAGAGGTTCCAGCAGAGACCATAGTATTCCAAGATAGGATCTTCTGTACTTTAATCTGATTCCTTTTTTTACAAGCTCTGACAGAATGAAACGATTCTGCATGAGTCTGTCATTATCCATGAATAAAACTCCTTATTCTTTTGACTTTCTTATTACCTTCAACTAATTGTAATAAACATCAAAATCCCGGGAGATTCAACTCCCGGGGTATTATTAATCTTCAAATGTAACCGAATTTGAAGAAGCCACAAAATCAGGCTTATACTCATTATATAGTTCTTTATAACAGGCAAATGTCACGAGCCAGTAATAATCACCATGATCATATATGCAGCTATAGTAGGAATAATCTGTTCCGGACACCTTACGGGTATACTGGAAATATGCATATCCGTTTCTTGTTCTTACCTTCGGTGATCCCGGAATACTGTTAGCCTTGATATATGCCTCAGCATAATCCTGAACGGAGCTGACCTCAAGGCCACTCTTCTCTATATCATCCTTTGATGATTTAATTCCCATCGCCAGTCCATCCGGGCTGGTATAATACCATGTTGCATTGGCAAGTGTTGATTCCTGATACTCCTTACTGAGCACCATGGACATGCCTTCGGATTTTATAACTCGCTCTTTCTCCTCACCACAAGCTGTAAGTGACAGAATAAATATAACAGATAAAATCAAAGAAAGGATGGTTCTGTATTTGGTTCTATTCTTTCCTGGTTTCATATTCTTCATTCTTAATTACTTTATTACATGTACCCAGCCTTCAGGTGCTTCAATCTTGCACATCTGAATACCGGTAAGTGTATCATACAGCTTCTTGATAGTAGGACCCATATCATCCATTCCACTTGGGAACGCAATCTCCTTACCGTGATCAACGATCTTGCCTACAGGAGAAATAACTGCTGCTGTTCCGCAGAGTCCACACTCTTCAAATGAAGGAACCTCATCGAAGAATACTTCTCTCTCTTCTACTTCCATTCCAAGATAATCTCTTGCAACAACCTCAAGTGAACGTCTTGTTACTGAAGGCAGGATGCTTCCTGACTTAGGAGTAATGAACTTATTACCTTTGATAAAGATAATATTTGCACCACCTGTCTCTTCAACCTTGGTTCTGGTTGCAGGATCAAGATAGAGATTCTCGTCGAATCCATTATTATGTGCATCTACGATAGCATGAAGTGACATTGCATAATTAAGTCCAGCTTTTATATGTCCTGTTCCATGAGGAGCTGCTCTGTCGAAATCACTTATTCTGATAGTAATCGGCTTAGCTCCACCCTTGAAATATGGTCCAACAGGTGTAGTAAGAATTCTGAAATGATATTCATCAGCAGGCTTAACACCGATAACTGAATTAATACCAAACATAAAAGGTCTTATATAAAGAGTTGCTCCGCTTCCAAATGGAGGAACCCAGTCCTCATTAGCCTTAACAACCTGCTCAACAGCATCGATAAATCTGTCCATTGGGAAAGGTGGCATTTCAAGTCTCTTACAGGTGTCGATCATTCTCTGAGCGTTAAGGTCAGGACGGAATGTAACAATATGTCCATCCTCTGTCTCATATGCCTTAAGTCCCTCAAAGCATGACTGTGAATAATGCAGAACACACGCACACTCATTCATTGAAATATTATGATCAGAAGTGATCACTCCTTCATCCCAGTTTCCGTCTTTAAAATTTGAAACATAGCTTGCATCTGTTTCCATGTAGGCAAATCCAAGCGAACCCCAGTCAATATCCTTCTTAGCCATAACGACTTCTCCTTTTTTCTAATATAATTATTATTCCATTATACCCTCATTGTTTTGAAAATCAAGAAAAATCAAGAAAAAATATACTTTATTAAATAAATGTGCTATTATACTACCTTAAGTGAAGCTTCAGACATAATTATCAACAGTACAGAAGATAAGCTTCATTAATATTATCCAAGAAACGAAAGGGAACATTAAAATGTATAAAGTAGATTTTAATAATCCTAAGCATGCACATTTTATCGGAATCGGCGGAATAAGCATGAGTGGTCTTGCAGAGATACTTCTGAATGCAGGATTTACAGTATCCGGTTCTGACATGAAGGAATCCGAAACCACCGACTCATTGAAGAATAACGGTGCAATAATAAATATCGGACAGGTTGCGTCAAATATTACAGATGATATAGACTTCGTAGTATTTACTGCAGCCATACATGAAGACAACGAAGAATATCAGGCAGCAATAGCCAAAGGTCTGCCAATGCTCAGTCGTGCCGAATTCCTCGGACAGCTCATGGACAATTATAAATACAGCGTTGCAGTAGCCGGAACTCACGGCAAAACCACTACAACATCAATGATGTCTCATATTATGCTGAATGCCAATACAGATCCTACGATATCAATCGGAGGAATGCTTGATGTTATCGGAGGAAATATACGCGTAGGTTCATCCCAGTACTTCGTAACTGAAGCCTGCGAATACACCAACAGCTATCATAAATTCAGGCCTTATGTAAGTATAATACTTAATGTAGACAATGATCATCTGGACTTCTTCAAGAATATTGAAAATATAGCCGCTTCATTTGCTACATTTGCCACCAAAACCGTTGAGGGCGGCGCACTGGTAGTAAACGGTGATATGCCTTATACCGGGCAGATACTCGAAGCCGTAAAGGATAAGAATATTGAAACCATTACTTTCGGTACAGGCAGCAGCTGCAAGTATCAGGCCAGAAATATAACTCTTAACGAAGCCGGTCAGCCATCCTACACCCTTTTCATTGATGGTGAAGATAAGGGTGAGGTGGTATTATCCGTTAACGGAGAACATAATGCAATCAACTCCCTCGCTGCTATTGCCGCTTCCCTTTATATCGGACTGGACCTGAAGGACATCAAAGAAGGACTTCTTAATTGTCACAGCGCCAAGAGACGTTTCGAATTCAAAGGCAAAACCGAGAGTGGAGCTTCTGTCTATGATGATTATGCTCATCATCCAACAGAAATAGCAGCTTCCATGAAGGTTGCAAATGCAGTCAAAAAAGGAGATCTGTGGGTTGCTTTCCAGCCTCATACCTATTCCAGAACCAAGGCTCACCTCAGTGCTTTCGCCCAGGCACTCTCAACAGCCGATCATGTTCTTCTGGCAGATATTTATGCCGCAAGAGAGTTGGATGACGGAACTGTTTCATCAAAAGATCTCGAAAATGAACTCAAAAAACTCGGTGCAGATGCACTGTATCTGGGTGACTTTTCAAGCATCGAAAATTATTTGAAAAAAAATTTAAATAACAAAGATATGTTAATAACTATGGGTGCCGGAAATATAGATTCTGTGGGCATGGAGCTGATAAAATAATCACTTATCAACACTTTCCACAAATTTATCCACAGCCTTATGTAAATCAGATTTTCTATATTATCAACATCAGTTTCAGGACCTGCCATTCGGTGGCAAGTCCTGTTTTTTCTGTTTTTTGAGGCCGACGATGTATAAATCAACATTATCAACATTTTCCACACTTCGTATTTCAGGCCTCTCCACCTCTCTCGTCATTTGCATTTGATTCTTGCATTTGCTATACTCCATATGCAATTAAAAAAGCATTAAAAAACATTAAATAAAATGCTGTTGATGGCAGCAGCATAAGAAGAAGGAAAAAGTAACATATGGGATCAATTAATATCTCCTCCGAAGAGGATTCATATACAGGAATTTCTAACAATTTTATAGAGTATTACATGACAGATGCCAATGGTGATTTCGTCAAGCTCTACCTATATCTGGCCATGCTCTGCGCTTCCAAGAGAGACATTTCTCTCAGCGATATTGCAGATCATCTGAACTGCACCGAAAATGATGTGTGCAGAGGCATCAGATACTGGATCAGAGAAGATGTTCTCAGACTTGTTTATAATGGCAGGGAGAGAAATGAGGTAAGAGGAATCGTTCTTCTCAGTCTTAAGAGACCGAATGATACTCTCTCATCAGAACTCAAGCTTGTTGATTTCAAGAAAGCACTCTCCGGAAATCAGAAGGCCGGTTTTGCTGAAGTATCCGAAAGCGATCCGGTTAAGGAAGAGGAAGAAATATCAGAACCTGCAGCTAAGGCACCTCGTAAGAAGCAGCCATCACCAGCAGAACTGAATGACAAGCTGAGTGACAAGGAAATCCATGACCTTATTATGGAAGCAACTGCTTATTGCAACCGGGAGCTTTCCCAGAAGGAGCTTAATTCACTGATATACATTAAAGACCAGCTGAACTTCTCCTTCGATCTGGCGGAATATCTCCTTGAATACTGCGCAGAGATCAAGAAAACAAGCTTCAATTATATTGAGAAGGTGGCCCGCAACTGGTACGAAGAAGGTATTACAACCAGAGAAGAGGCATCAGAATACTCCAGCAAATATCTGACACTTTATGGAAGAATTCTGAAGACACTGGGAATTACCAGCAGATATACTCCTGCTCCGATAGAGAAGAAATATATCGATACCTGGACACATGACTATGATTTCTCTGAAGCCATTATCATCGAGGCATGTAACAGAGCAATCGAAAAGAAACCTAATAATGTTAATTTCCCATATGTAAACGGAATCCTGGAAAGCTGGTACAAAAGCGGAGTTAAATCCTTCAAGGACATTTCCAAGCTTGATGATTCCCACAGAAAGAAATCCGAAACTAAATCCACAGTTTCTTCATCCTCTTCCAAAAAAGGATCCGACAGACTTCAGCAGCTGGAACAGTATTATTTACAGGAAACCTATGATGGTTAAAGGATAAAGTATTTAAAATGATTGTTAAAGATATTGAAAAAATAGATACACAGGCCGAACTAAGCCGTATTAGATCAGCAAACATCCGTGAACACAATCAGCGTGTTCAGGAAATATATGACAAAATACCGGAAATCAAAAAGATAGATAACGAGATAACACATTTATCAATAGAAGAAGCAAAGAACAGGATTCTGAGAGGTGCCGATTCATTGGATCTCAGCTCTGAAATCCAGACTCTGTCTGATAAGAAAAAAATCCTGTTAAAAGGCAGCAATTACCCGGAAGACTATCTGGAGCCGATCTATAATTGTCCTTTATGTAAGGATGAAGGCTATACAGACGGTCATATCTGCGAATGTGCCAGAAGACTTCGGATCACCGAACTGTATAGAAGGTCCAATATGCAGAGAGTATTCCAGCAGGAGAATTTCTCCACCTTCTCTCTCGACTGCTACAGCAGAGAGCCGGACGAACAAAGAGGCGCCAGCCCCTATCAAAATGCATCAAAAATCCTCGCTAAAGCCAAGGATTTTGTAAAGAATTTTGATTCTTCTCATGGTAATATTCTTATATATGGTGATACAGGTCTCGGAAAAACATTTATTTCTAACTGTATAGCAAAGGAGATTCTGGACAGTGCCCACTCGGTGCTTTATCTTTCTTCAAACGAGCTGTTCGAACAGATACTCAGCAGATATATAATGACCAAAGATAAAAGTCCTGCCCTTGCAGAGTTTTATGAATACGTCTACAACAGCGAACTCCTGATAATTGATGATCTGGGAACTGAAGTGCTAAGCAGTTTCGTCAGATCCCAGCTCTTTGAAATAATTAACAAACGAACACTGAGCGAACTATCAACCATTATTACTACGAACCTTAGTCTTAGCGAACTCGAAGACAGATACACAGAACGCGTTATGTCCCGAATAGCTAAAGATTATGTATTATACCCTCTTTATGGTGAGGATATAAGATATATTAGGAGGAAAAATAATGCCTGATCAAAGCAAACTTATTACAGTACCCGCAGGAAAGCTTGGAATCATTGCTATGAAAAGCAGTGAGAAGCTGGGAGCAAAGGTAGATGACTACCTTGTAAAGTGGCGTCAGGAACGTGAACATCTGAGTACAGAGCATTTCATGTTCAATGGTTATTCCAGAGATACTTTTCTGATCAAATCCTGCTGTCCGCGATTCGCTTCAGGCGAAGCTAAAGGTACAATCAGTGATTCAGTAAGAGGAAGTGATCTCTACATTCTCTCTGATGTCACCAACACCAGTATCGAATATAATCTCGGTGGTCGAATGGTACCAATGACACCCGATGAACACTATGCAGATATCAAGAGAGTTATTGCAGCTGCCGCCGGAAAGGCTCATCGAATCAATATAATCATGCCTTTCCTGTATGAATCCAGACAGCATAAACGCACCAGCAGAGAATCTCTCGACTGCGCTCTTGCCCTTCAGGAAATCGTATCCATGGGTGTATCAAATATCATAACTTTTGATGCTCATGATCCAAGAGTACAGAATGCCATCCCCACAATCGGCTTCGAGAATCTGATGCCTACATATCAGTTCATCAAATGTCTCCTGAAATCCACAGCTGACCTTGAGCTCGATAACGAGCATATGATGGTAATAAGCCCGGATGAAGGTGCTATGCATAGAGCAATCTACTTCGCAAACCACTTCGGAGTCGATGTAGGTATGTTCTACAAGAGAAGAGACTACTCCAAGGTAATCAACGGCAAGAACCCTATTGTTGCACACGAATTCCTTGGTGACTCAGTTGAAGGAAAAGACGTTATCATAGTTGATGATATGATAGCTTCAGGTGAAAGCATGCTGGACGTATGCAGACAGCTGAAATCAAGAAAAGCCAGAAGAGTCTTCTGTATCGCGACCTTCGGTCTCTTCACTGCAGGACTTTCTGTATTTGATAAAGCTTACGAAGAAGGAGTACTTGATAAAGTTATTTCAACAAATGTATGCTATCAGAATCCTGAACTATTCAACAAAGAATGGTACAGTTCAGCTGATCTGAGCAAGTATATAGCTATCATTATCGACCATCTGAATCATGATTCTTCCATCAGTGATCTCCTGGATCCTACAATCAGAATCCAGTCAAGAATCAACGAATATAAGGAGAAGCATACTATTTCAGATAATTACGACAGGCCATCCCTTGCGTAATATCCTTCATACTCAAAAAAAGGAAAGAAACGCATTAAAAAAGATGACACCCATGGTATATAACCTGGGTGTCATCTTTTTTGCTTTTAGTTGTTAAATCTTGAAACCTCTTATTAAGTGCTTCAAGATCATTCTGTAATCTACTTAGTAGGATCCGAGGTATTCCTCAAGGCACTCTCCGCTTTCCTTCATTGCCTTGGCTGCATCAACTCCCACATATCTGAGATGATTAGGAGCATCCTTCACGCCGGTGACACTATATTTGTCATCAGGATATCTTATAATAAATCCATATTCCGCAGCATGTTCATCAAACCATTTAAGAAGAGATTCCTGACCTGTCTCACCATCAGCAGAAGTTACATCAATAGAAAGTCCGGTAGTATGATCAAGAGCACATGGAGAACCGATATTTCCTGCCTCAAGAGCAGTAACATATGATGCCGTAATAGAAGGACTCTGTCCCTGGGCTCTGGCATCATCAAACATCTTCTGAAGATCCTCATACATCCTCTTATCAACCTT
Source organism: uncultured Lachnospiraceae bacterium (assembly GCA_902782965.1). Taxonomy (GTDB): domain Bacteria; phylum Bacillota; class Clostridia; order Lachnospirales; family Lachnospiraceae; genus Eubacterium_Q. The sequence goes on along the minus strand of CACZPG010000111.1, from coordinate 3,209 downwards.
GTGCCCATTTACAAGATCTGTGAATTCATCTATCTTGAAGTCATCCGGAAGCGGATGATTCAGATTTACCAGAACAAGTTTCCACGACTCAGCATCTGTAATGGATGCTTTCTGTGCCCTGGCATCATTCAGACTGGCGATTATAGCTTCCTCCTCAGCCTGTTTCTTAGCCTGCTCCTGCTCAGCTATCTTCTTGGCCTCTCTCTTCTCACCTGAGGCAATTACTGTTGCACTGATTGTAACAGTTAGCAGCGATATCACTATAGCCACAACCCAGATAAATGTGAAGAAGTGCCTGTCACTTACATTCAAAACCTTCATTTTATACTTGATCCAATCTACGAAGCCCTTTTTCTCTTCCATGATTCCCCCCATGTATGATTATAAAATTCAAAGTTCCATAGCAGTAGTTTACTACAAAAAAGATTCAATAACAATGAAATTATAATCAAAAATCTATATATCCACCACAACAAGCCGGTTGACTGAGTCTAAGGTATATAATACAATGGCATAGGTGCAAACCACCCTATAACAGGACAAACCGTTTCAATAGCAGGCCAATCCATATATCATTACAAGCAGGTCTCGCAGTGGTATAACGAGGTATTCACGGAAATGATCAAAGAATTAATAAGAAGTAATAATTTCAGAATAATATTCTTCTTTCTGTGTATTTTATCAATAATAAACTACACAGTTTTTCCGGTGTATGCAAAAGAAAGTGAATATGGATGGGAAGAAGAAGACGGTTATCAGTATTACTATTATAAAGATGGCTCTTTTCCTGAGGGAAAGGTTAAGATCAAAGGTAAGACCTATTTATTCTCTGAGGAGGGTTATAAGATAACTCCCGCAATCATCCAACACCAGCTGGATCAGGCACATTCAGCTAAAAAGGTCAAGAGCTACGGCGGTTACAAACTCCCAAAAAGCCGCTACAACAGATTACAGTACGAAGTATCCAAGATTAATAAACTGGGTTATGATGTCAGTTTCATTCTTCTGGATCCTGTAACCGGCGAGGGAGTATCCTACAATGCAGACGGAGTATTCTATTCCGCCAGTTCAGTGAAAGGTATTTATATAGCATCTATCGTTTCCAATAATCCGAAGATTTTTAATGCAGATCACGCCGCTATCAGCGCAGTACTAACATATTCAGATAATTCCATGTATTACAGACTCCGTAAGAAATACGGTCCCGGACCAATGTACAAATGGTGTGAGAAAAGCGGAGTCAGCCCTTCTCTGGGCAACAACAACTATACCTACTATTCTTCCAGAACTCTTGCCAAGCTCTGGGGTACTAATCTGATGTATTTCTATTCAGGAAGCATGGGCGAGAAGCTGGGCAAAATGTATGAGCACCCGAATATTTCTACCATACATACAACTTTGGGCGGCAAGTATACTACAAGAACCAAGGCCGGATGGATAGCTTATCCGAAGACTAAAGCTACTACCGACGGCGGTATAGTATATAAGGGCAAGAACGGAACCAGACCTGTTATCATTGCAATCACTTCAAATATTCCCGGCAGTCATAACACTCTCAACGGACTGGTTTATGAATTAAACAAGACACATGATTTAATGTTGAAAAATGAATAAAGAACAAAGCAGGGCCGTTTCTTCTGTCACTTAAATGTGACAAAAACGGCCCCACTTTATATTGTATCTTATCAGAAAATATTAATCATTATCAGGAAGCACTACTCTGTAGTAACTGACTCTGCCTGATCCTCTTCTTTCAAAATCTCTTCCAAAGTACGCCATCCAAGCACGGCACACTTAACTCTTGACGGCATATGAGATATATCCTGAAGAGCTCCAGCTTCTTCCAGCATTTCAAGTTCTTCCTCAGATACCTTATCCTTTATCATTTTAAGGAAGGTATCCTTAAGAGTTATTGCCTCTTCTACGCTTCTTCCAATCACAAGATCCAGCATCATATCAGCACTGGCCTGTGAAACGGCACATCCATCTCCGAAGAAAGCACCATCTGTTATTATCCCATCCTCTGATACATTCAGCTGAAGTGTAATATCATCACCACAGGATGGATTCACTCCTCTGAGCGATCTCTGAGGTTCTATCATCTTAGTCTTATGCATAGGATGAATATTATGTTCGGTTAATATTTCATTATAAAATGTTCTGCTCTGCATTATTATCTTCCTTTTATCTGACTCATTATTTAATGGATAATCCCTTTAGTCCGGATATCCCATCATTGGTCTTATCTTAGCAACAATATCCAGGAATCTCTGAACCTCATCTTCCGTATTATAGAACATCAGACTTGCTCTAGTGGTAGATGGTATTCCCAGGAACTGATGAAGCGGTTCTGCACAATGATGTCCCGCCCTTACAGCCACATTTGCATCAGCTATTATGGCAGCTATATCATGAGGATGAACTCCCTCGACTTTAAAGGTTAGAATACCGTGATGTTCCTCCGCCTTGTCAGATCCAAGCACAATTATATGAGGAATCTTCTTCATTCCTTCCAGAGCCATACGTGTAAGTTCAAGTTCGCGCTCTTCAATATTATGTAAACCTATCGTCTCCAGATAATCTATTGCTGCAGCAAGGCCTACTGCTCCACCTGCATTTACTGTACCGGCCTCAAATTTATGAGGAAGTTCAGCATAGGTAATATCTTCAAGAGTAACATACTCTATCATTTCGCCGCCACTCAGGAACGGAGGCATCTTCTCAAGAAGCTCCTGCTTTCCATATAATACACCTATTCCCATAGGCGCAAGAAGCTTGTGGCCCGAAAATGCCAGGAAGTCCACGTCCAGCTGCTTAACATCTGTTATACTGTGAGGAACGCTCTGAGCTCCATCTGCCACAAAGTACGCTCCCACCTTGTGGGCTTCAGCAGCAAAACTCTTTATATCTATAATACGACCAAAAATATTTGACATGGCTGTCATGGCTACGATTCTGGTTCTTTCAGAAAGAAGATTCTTAAATTTATCCAATGAGAAGCTTCCGTCCGGCTCACACTCCAGGTATTTTACTGTTGCTCCATGCCTTTTAGCCGCAAGTCTCCAGGGAAGCATATTACTGTGATGCTCGACCACCGTAGTAATGATTTCATCCCCCTCCTGAAGACACATTTCTCCAAGAGAATATGCCACAAGATTAAGACTTTCTGATGCATTCCTTGTAAAAATGATTTCCTTATCAGATTCGGC